>JAGLDM010000172.1 GCA_023145595.1 Flavobacteriaceae bacterium
AAACTCATTAAACCTGGCATTTCTGCTTCGGCTAATTCAATTTCTTTCCGACCCCAATCTGCAAGATTGATATCTTTCACCTTATATTTAACGTATGTTGATGTTTCTGTGCTCATAATTGTATATTTTTGAGGTGCAAAATTACGAATTAAAGTACGAAATACAAAGTTAGACACCCGAAGTAAAAAATGCCTTTATTCAAAACCATAAAACCCAACAAACACACCACAATTCTAGTTTGGAAAATTGATGAGTCTTTTGACGCTCTGTTTTCTGCTTTGGTTTTAAATGAGCGAAGTTTACAACGAATTAACTCAATGAAGTCTGAATTACATCAACGCGGATTCTTAAGTGTACGTCATTTATTAAAAGAAGCGGGATATTCGGATGCTGATTTATTTTATACTTCTGATGGAAAGCCACATTTAAAAGATGGAAAACGAATTTCTATTACGCACTCTTATAATTTTTCGGGAATTATTATTGGTGACAGTTCCGTTGGAATTGATATTGAAAAAAATAGAGATAAGATCCTTCGCATTGCTTCAAAATTTGTAGATAATGAAAATGAATTTTTAGTCGAAGAAAAACTCATTGAACAATTAACCGTGATTTGGGGTGCGAAAGAAAGTCTCTATAAAATTCATCCTGATGGCGGTTTATTATTTAAACAACATTTACCTATTGAACCTTTTAAATTGAGCGATGGTCAAACAAAAGGATGGATTAAAAAAGACAATTACTATGAGAATTACAACCTGTTCTTTGAGCAGATTGAAGGTTTTACTTTGGTGTATGCAATGAACTAATTCTCGCGTCATTCTGAACTTGTTTCAGAATCGCATTCAATAATTGACAATAATTATGAGACCCTGAAATAATCTCGAAAGTTTTCGAGACAGGGCGACGAAAACAATATAAAACTTGAAAAACAACATCCTTCAACATATTATAAAATCCAAACAAAAAGGCGATAAATTATTGGCTATTTTGTTAGACCCAGACAAACTTTCTATCGCTCAAATTTCAAAAACTATCGCTCAAATAAATAAAAATAATATCGATTATATTTTTGTAGGAGGAAGTACTGTTGCTATTGGAATTACAGCAAACTTTATAAAAAAAATTAAAGAGATAACACAGATTCCAGTGGTCCTTTTCCCTGGAGATTTTTCACAACTCACCAACAATGCCGACGGATTGCTATTCCTCTCTTTACTTTCTGGTAGAAACCCAGAATATTTAATTGAACAACAACTAAAATCGGTACCGTTTTTAAGAAAATCAGCATTAGAAATTATTTCAACTGGATATATTTTAATTGATGGTGGAGTAGAGACTGCTGTCCAAAGAGTGAGTAACACCGCTCCTATCCCAATATCAAATATTGATGAAATAGTCGAAACTGCAATCGCGGGAGAATACATGGGGAAACAACTTATTTATTTAGAGGCAGGAAGTGGGGCTAAAATTCCGGTGAACGAATCAATCACCAAAAAAGTATCAGCAAATAGTACTATTCCAATCATTGTTGGTGGAGGTATTCGGACTAAAAAACAATTAGAAAACGCTTACAATTCGGGTGCTGATTTGGTAGTTATCGGAACGGCATTTGAAGAAAACAACGAGATTTTAAACATATTACTATAATCTTCCTACAAGGTTTTATAAACCTTGTAGAATAAATATAATTTAAATAAAAATTAAAATATTAAACCAATGAATGTATCTATAGACGTCTCCATGTATCCGTTACATAAAGATTTTGAAGCCCCTATTATCGAATTTATAAAAATTTTACGCAACTCTAAATTTCATACAGAAGAGAACGGCTTGAGCACTCAAATATTTGGCGAATATTTAGAGGTTATGGAATTTATTAACTCAAACATAAATGATGTTTTACTCAACGAAAAACACTGTATTTTTTTATTAAAAATTGTAACCGCCGACAGAAGTCATCATGATCCAACTTATTAATAGCCTATTTGAACAATATCTAGAATATGAAACTCTTGATATTGCATTAGAAATTATTGCGGTCATTTTTGGTTTTTTATCCGCTTGGTATTCCAAGCAGAATAAAATATGGGTTTTCCCTACCGGAATTGTAAGCACCTTAATATTCGTTTATTTATTACTAAAATGGGGCTTGCTTGGTGATATGATGATTAATGCTTATTATTTTATAATGAGCATTTATGGCTGGTATATATGGACTCGAAAAGTTGATGCAACCCATGCTACCCCAATTTCAAGAATGACCCCTAAAGAAACAAATATTTCCATCGGTATATTTTTGGCTACTTTGGTTTTTGTGTATTTTGTTTATATTAGTTTTGATAAATGGACACATTGGGTAGCCTATATAGACACCTTAACAACAGCTATCTTTTTTGTTGGAATGTGGCTCATGGCACGACGGAAAATTGAAAATTGGATTTTTTGGATTGTCGGCGATTTAATCTCTGTTCCTTTGTATTTTTACAAAGGATTTACATTCACCAGTTTACAATATTTAGGATTTACCTTTATCGCAATATTTGGCTATTTGGCATGGAAGAAAAACTTAAACAGCAAGAATCAAACATCGTAAAAGTGGTGTTGTTTGGCCCTGAATCTACAGGGAAAACAACATTGTCTCGGCAATTGGCTGCACACTATAATACTGTTTGGACTCCAGAATTTGCACGCGAATATTTGCAGGACAAATGGAATGAAGAGCAAAAAATATGCGAAACGTCAGATATTATCCCCATTGCAATCGGACAAATGGAACTGGAAAATAAACTTGCTCAAAAAGCCAATAAAATATTAATTTGTGATACTGATTTGCTAGAAACAAAGGTGTATTCTGAAATTTATTATGATGGAATTGTAGATCCGCTTCTGAATAAATACGCCCTTAAAAATAATTATGACCTATATTTCTTAACAAATATTGATATTCCTTGGAAAGCAGATGATTTAAGAGATAAGCCTAATGAACGAAAAGAAATGTTTTCCGTTTTTGAAACGGCTTTAAAAAAAGACAATCGCCCATACATCACTCTTTCAGGTGACAAAAAAACACGTTTAAAATTAGCCATAAAAACGATTGACAAATTACTCGCGGAGAAATGAACACAGAAAAACTCATAAAAGAATTAACTTTTAAAGCAACGAGAAGTAGTGGTGCTGGCGGACAGCATGTAAACAAAGTATCCTCCAAAATTGTATTGTTTTTTGATGTTTTAAATTCTAATACCCTAATTGAAGATGAAAAAGAATTGCTTTTAAAAAGTTTAAAAACAAAACTCACCAAAGAGAATGTGCTTATATTAAACTGTGATGAAAGTAGAAGTCAGCATAAAAACAAAGAGATTGCTATTGCTCGATTTCTAAAAGTTATTTCAGAAGGATTAACCATCAAGAGACCTAGAAAAGCAACAAAGCCAAGCAGAGTTTCTATCAAAAAAAGATTGGAGAAAAAATCAAAACAGGCCTTAAAGAAAACGAATCGTAAAAAACCTAGTATGGATTGAATTTAAGTTCCGATTCCAGAGAGTAAATAATTAATTGTTGGGTACGAAAACACGTTATACTTATGCTTACGTAAAACTGGACTCGCTAGGACTGTAAGTTTAACTCTGTCCTGAATTAAAAGGGACTGTAAACTTTATTCAAACAAAAAGAGCACCAATTGATGCTCTTTTTTTCTTTTGTAAACAATTTAGAACTACTTCCCTCCAAGCATTAACAGTTCATTACAAACAACTTCGGTAACGTAACGTTTATTGCCTTCTTTGTCATCATACGATCGAGAAGTTAATTTTCCATCAATAGCAACTTCACTCCCTTTCTCTAAATATTTTTCGATAATATCGGCAGTTTTGTTCCAAGCGACCACATTATGCCATTCTGTATTTTGCACCTTTTCGCCCTGTGCATTTTTGTAAGATTCATTTGTAGCAATCGAAAATTTTGCTAATTTTTTACCAGAATCTAAAGTGATGATTTCTGGATTTTTTCCTAGGTGTCCAATTAACTGAACTCTGTTTCTTAACGTATTCATAAGATAAGTTTTAAATATTAATAAAAATTTGTTTGTCATTATTGACTCTGCAAAGATGTGATAGTTTTAAAAACAGTATCGGTTGTTAAACGGTTACTTTCGGATGTAAATGATACAGTCGTTTACATTCGTATAAAATTTTGTACTTTAGCATCATAAATCCTTGCGAGGGATAGGGTTATATTATTATAAGATTTTTTTTAAGAATATTTTCAAGAGAAAAAATAATATAACAAATAAAACAAATTTTTATTTCAGAAAAAAAAAGGAAGTCAACGAAACAAGCGAGATTACAAAAAACAACCTCTATGATTTTAAACGGAGTAGAGTTGTATAAAAACTATTAATTTATGGAAAAGCAAAAATGTCAGGAATGTGGAGAATCTTTTAGAGGAAGAGTAGATAAGAAATTTTGTTCAGATTATTGTCGAAATACTTTTAACAATAAGGTAAATAAGGAGAGCAAAAACATGATTCGAAATGTGAATTATAGATTGCGAAGAAATTATAAAACCCTATGCGAATTAAATAAAACTGGGAAAACAAAAGTTACACGAGTTAAAATGATTAGCAGTAATTTCGATTTTAACGTATTCACTTCAATCTATACAACAAAGACAGGAAACACCTATTATTATGTATATGATCAGGGTTATTTAGAGTTGGAAAACGACTATTACCTTTTAATAAAAAGAGATTGATTTACCAAGTACTCCCTTTATGATTAATAGCAGCTTTTAATATATCCTTTTGACTAATTAGCCCAACAAGTTTCCCGTCTTTTACAATCGGAAATCTTCTTCTTTTGGAGTTCAGAAATTTATTTGCGGCATCAAAAATATTCAGGTTCCCATCAATAGTTTCTACATTTTTCACCATGTAGGTCTTCACCTTGGTTTTGGTCATCGGTAAATTAAAATAGCGACTTTCTGAGATTTGCTTAATACAATCTCCTTCTGAAATAAGACCTACTAATTCGCCACTGGCATTTACAACAGGGCCTCCTGAGATATTATTCTTAATCAATTGATCCATCACTTCTAAAACTGACTGATCAGGTTTAAAAGTGATGAGATTTTTTGTCATGAAATCAGAAACTAAAATTGCTTGTTCCGTAGACTTTTCTTGTTTTTGCGGTGCTTTAAAGTTTTTAATTCCCATAAAATTTGTTTTGATGAGTGCTTAAGATAGCGAATTAACCCGACATGGGCAATTTTAATCATCAATATTTAGTGTAAGCGCTGAATAATAAAGGCTTAAACTTATATTTGAGTTACACGTAATGTGTTTGTCGTTCCCTTGTCTTTTACGGGCATAGAGGTCAAATTAATTACATAATCTCCAGTCTTAAAAAAGCCTTTTTCATAAGCGATTTTATTAATTTCTTTAATGGTCGTATCTGCAAAAGTTAAATGATCATAATAAAATCCTTTAACACCCCATAAAAGGCTTAACATATTTAGAATTCGTCTATTAGATGTAAAAGCAATAATATGTGTACCACTCGGTCTCCATGATGAAATTTGGAATGCCGTATATCCAGAATTTGTTAATGTTGAAATTGCTGCGGCACCAATATCATTAGCTATTAATGCTGCCTGATGGCAAAGTGTTTCAGATATATATCTATTTGTTTTTACACGAGGGGAGGTTGACACTTTAATTAAAGGTGAGGTTTCTACGCTACAAATAATCTCAGACATGTGTTTAATTACATTAGCAGGATCTACCCCAATAGAAGTTTCTCCAGAGAGCATTACAGCATCTGCACCGTCCATAATAGAATTTGCAACATCATTTACCTCAGCTCTTGTAGGAACCAAGTTTTCAATCATTGACTCCATCATCTGTGTTGCAATAATCACAGGAATTCTAGCTTGTTTTGCTTTGTAAACTAAACGTTTTTGAATTAAAGGAACTTCATTCATTGGAATTTCAACGCCTAAATCTCCACGTGCAACCATTATTCCATCACAAGACGAGATTATCTCATCGATATTTTTAACGGCTTCTGGTTTTTCTATTTTTGCAATAACAGGAATTCTATGATCAGAATGTTTTTTGATTAAATCATGTAGCAGTTGTAAATCTGCTCCAGTTCTAACAAAAGAAAGAGCAAACCAATCTACCTCTAAACTAATGGCAAATATTGCATCCTTTATATCTTTTTCAGTCAATGCAGGTTGTGAAATATTCGTATTTGGTAAATTAACCCCTTTTTTAGATTTCAATTCACCTCCGCGAATCACTTTCGTAGTAACTTTCGTTTTATTATCAGATGCTAAAACTTCAAACAATAGTTTTCCATCATCCACTAATATATGTTCTCCTGGCTTAACATCTTGTGGAAATGTTTGATAGGTCATAAATGCTTTATGCTTATCGCCAATGCATTTTTCCGTAGTAAAAACAAAAGTATCACCATCCTCTAAATGAGCATTTTCCATAACTCCAACCCTCAATTTAGGCCCTTGTAAATCGGCTAAAACGGCAACGTTTCTACCAGTTTCCTCATTCAATTCTCTAACCATTTGAACTCTATGGGTCACTTCTTTGACAGATGCATGTGAGAAATTTATTCTGAAAACATTTACGCCTGCAAAAATCATTTTTTTCATAGTATCCTTATCGTCACAAGCCGGACCGAATGTTGCAACTACCTTTGTTTTTTTATATGCTGTCATATTTTTAAAATATTAAATAATCCTTTGATATTAATGTAGAAGGATCAATTTGGTATGATGTTATTATTTGATTGATATTATTTATTTTCTGTATTGTGTTGTTCATTTCTTTTTCCGAAAGATCCCCTTCTATTTTTAAAAAGTAATCAACTTTTCTTTTTTCGGGAATAAGATATGACACATTGCTAAATGAAATGTTTTCTGAAAATAGAGTTGTTTCTATGCTTCCTGTTGCATCTCCTATAAATTTATTTGAGATAAGAAAACTATTCAATTGACAATGAACGTCTTCAAATTCAAAAACTGAAAAGAAATCTGGTCTATTTTTAAAATCTAGATTCCACTTAGATTTTGAGAACTTTGTTTGCAAACAAATGTTTAAAAGGTATGCCAATCTATAATCTTCTTCCGAAGAGTGCAGTCCAATTAAGAAATAATCATCAGCTGTATCCAATTCGTTTATTTGCATAGACTCTTTTGCGTTCAATTTGCAAAAGTACGTTTAATTTTACTATTTTTAGATGCAAACTTAGAGAAAGATGTTTTATTTATTTTTAGAGATTTCATTCTGAAAAGCATAATAGGCTCTTTTAGCAGCAATTTCTTCTGCTTTTTTCTTTGAAGTAGCCCTGCCTTTTGAAATGATTTTATCTTCCAATATTAGTTTTACGCTAAAATAGCGAATAGAACTGTTGCCCGTATCGTCATAAACATCAAAAATAAATTCTTTCTTCTCTTTCTGACACCATTCGATAAATAGGCTTTTGTAACTGGTAATTTTTCCTTCTAATTTCGGAATATCAACGTGTGGCTTGATCACTTGTTTATAAACGAATTTATTGCAATAAGCATAGCCAAGATCTGAATAAATGGCTCCTATTAATGCCTCAAAAACATTACCGTTAATATTTTCACCAAATTTAGACTTTGCAATATTACTTGTTACGAATTTAATTAAATTTAAATCCCTTCCAAGTTCATTAAGGTGTTCGCGACTTACAATTTTTGACCGCATTTGGGTCAAATACCCTTCATTACCTGAAGGTGCTTTTTTAAATAAATAAGAAGCTATAATTGCGCCCAACAAGGCATCTCCTAAAAACTCAAGACGTTCGTAATTTTGTGGGTTTCCTGCTTTATCTGTGTTTTTTACAGAACGATGAGTAAACGCTTTTTTATAAATATTTAAATTAACAGGTCTAAAGCCTAAGATTGACTTTAATTCACGATAGAATAACTCGTCTTTTTTTGAGCGAGTTATTAAGATTTTTCTAATAAAACCCATTCGTAAATATTAATCAAATTTCTTAAAAAGAACACTAGCATTATGCCCTCCAAAACCAAAAGTATTACTCAT
>JAGLDM010000173.1 GCA_023145595.1 Flavobacteriaceae bacterium
GGATCCCAATTTACCATTCGGTATCCACGATAAATTTGACCTTTTTTATGTAAGTCTAAAAACACTTTTATTACAGATTCAGACAAGTCATCATCCATCGTAAATTTTGTGCGTTCCCAATCACAAGAAGCCCCTAATTTTTTCAATTGCTCTAAGATAATTCCGCCATGTTTATGCGTCCAATCCCAAGCGTGTCCTAAAAACTCATCTCTAGATAAATCAGATTTATCAATTCCTTTTTCCTTCAACTTCGCAACAACTTTTGCTTCGGTTGCAATAGATGCATGATCGGTTCCGGGTACCCAACAGGCATTAAATCCTTTTAAACGAGCGCGACGAATTAATACATCTTGAATAGTATTATTTAACATGTGTCCCATGTGCAATACTCCTGTAACATTTGGCGGTGGAATTACAATGGTATATGCCTTTTTTTCATTGGGCTCTGAGTGGAAATAATTATTTTCCATCCAGTAGTCATACCACTTTTTTTCTACCTCAACCGGATTATATTTTGCAGGAATATTCATGTCAATTATGTCTTTAATTCTAGGATGTGCAAATGTACAATTATACAGTTTCATTCAAAAACATTTTGAAAACAAATAAATTTTAGTAATTTCACCAACTAAACTCAATATTACCATGAAAAAAATCACATTAGTATTATTCGTAAGTATATTTGCATTGTCATTGAACGCACAAGATGCTACTCCTCCAAAAGCAAACAGTCCAGCATTTGAATTTGAACAAGAAATTATTGATTACGGAAAAATCGAAAAAGGATCAAACGGAGATAGTGTTTTTGCATTTACCAATGTAGGTACAGCCCCTCTTATTATTGAAAGCATTAATACTAGTTGTGGATGTACAGTTCCTACCAAACCAGAAAAACCAATTCTACCTGGTGAAAAAGGTGAAATTAAAGTAAAATATGACACCAACAGAACAGGAGGCTTTTCTAAAACAATTACCATTATTTCTAATGCTGTTGAAGCACGAAAAGTATTACGGATTAAAGGATTGGTTTCAAAGCCTAGCGCTGTTGAATCAGCAAAGTAGGCTGTTTCTAACGAATAGAAATCACCCAACACAAAATAATAAAGCATCCAAAAACAGGATGCTTTATTATTTTAGTAAATTTTTAGACTTAAATTCAAAACCTTTAAGTTCTACTGTAATTCCTATATCTTGATTAGCGACCTATATATGCCTAAATTCCATTATTATGGGCAGCAGCACTGTTTATATTTTATTAAATGAGATTTAAAACTAACTGTTTAAGTCCCTTATAACTGTTGAGAAATCCTTAAAAAAAACACCTTTATTGAATAAAATTTTGCAAATTTGCAGTCAAAATAACCATAATGCCAATAATATCATCAAAAGGTAATTCATTGCCAGAATCTCCGATACGGAAATTAGTTCCTTTTTCAGAAAATGCAGAAAAGAATAATATTTCTGTCTTTTATTTGAATATTGGACAACCTGATATTAAAACGCCTCAGGTGGTATTAGATGCTGTAAAAAATAACACTATTGAAGTTTTAGCCTATAGCCGATCTGAAGGCTCTGATGAATACCGAACCAAATTGGCTAATTATTACCAAAAAAACGATATTGACGTAAACAAAGAAAACATCATTATTACAACTGGTGGCTCAGAAGCATTATTATTCACCATCAGTACCGTTGCAGATTACGGTGATGAAATTATTATTCCCGAACCTTTTTACGCCAACTATAATGCTTTTTCAATTGCAAGTGGAGTGAACATTATTCCTGTAAATTCGACAATTGAAAACTGTTTTGCATTGCCTGATATTTCAGAGTTTGAAAAATTAATTACAGAAAAAACCAAAGCGATTTTAATTTGTAATCCAGGAAATCCGACAGGATATTTGTATTCAAAAAAAGAGTTGGAAAAATTAGCTAAAATTGTAAAAAAACATGATTTATTTTTAATTGCTGATGAAGTATATAGAGAGTTTATTTATGATGAAAACGACCGCCATTATTCCGTTTTAAATAATTTCGGTTTAGATGAGCATGCCATCATAGTAGATTCTGTTTCTAAACGATACAGCATGTGTGGAGCTCGAGTAGGCTGCTTAGTCTCTAAGAATACCGAAGTTATTGCTACTGCTCTTAAGTTTGCACAAGCACGTTTAAGTCCGCCTACGTATGCTCAAATTGCAAGTGAAGCGGCTTTAGAAACTCCGCAATCTTATTTTGATGACGTGATAACTGAGTATAAAGACAGAAGAGATACGCTGATTACTGAATTACAAAAAATAGATGGCGTTCTTGTTTCCAAACCTAAAGGTGCATTTTACTGCATAGTTCAACTACCAATAGAAGATACAGAGGACTTTGCACGATGGCTTTTAGAGTCGTTTAATGACAACGGAGAAACTGTTATGGTAGCTCCGGCGAGCGGATTTTATTCTACACCAGGTTTAGGAAAAAACCAAATTAGAATTGCCTATGTTTTGAAAAAGGATGATTTAATTCGATCGGTTGAAATTATCAAAATCGCTTTAGAAAAATACAAAAATATTTAATTGAATATTCAAGAAAACATATCATTAAAAAAACACAATACTTTTGGAATTGATGCAAAAGCATCACGCTTTACTAGCATTGAATCCGTATCTGAATTAAGAGAGATTATCGTTAATGAAGCTAATATATTTATATTAAGTGGCGGAAGCAATTTGTTATTAACTAAAGATTTGGACTCACTTGTTCTTCATATCAATACTAAAGGAATTGATATAATTGAAGAAACAAATACGCATGTATTCGTAAAAGCACAGGCTGGTGAAAATTGGCATGAATTTGTTTTATGGTGCATTGAACATAATTTTGGGGGATTAGAGAACTTATCGTTAATTCCGGGAAATGTTGGCACAAGTCCTATTCAGAATATTGGTGCGTATGGAGTAGAAATTAAAGACACTTTTCATAAGTTAAAAGCAATTGAAATTGCAACAGGAAATCGAAAAATATTCGATGCGTCTGAATGCAATTTCGGATATCGAAACTCTGTCTTTAAAAATGAGTTGAAAGGAAAATACATTATTACCTCAGTTATTTTCAAACTAACTAAAAAGAACCACAATCTTAATTATTCTTATGGTGCCATTCAGTCGGAATTAGAAAAACGTAAAGTTTTAAATCCAACCATTAAAGATATTTCTGATTGTGTAATTGACATTCGGAATAGTAAATTACCAAACCCTAAAGAAATTGGAAACAGTGGTAGTTTTTTTAAAAACCCGGTGATATCAATTTCTAAATTCCAAGAATTAAAAAACAAACACCAAACGATTCCTTCTTACAAAATATCTAAAACCGAAGTAAAAGTTCCTGCAGGATGGCTTATTGAACAATGTGGATTTAAAGGAAAACGATTTGGAGATGCTGGAGTTCACTCAAAACAATCCTTAGTTTTGGTGAATTACGGCAATGCAACTGGACAAGAAATCTATGCATTAGCACAAAATATTCAAAAAAAGGTTTCATCGACTTTTGGCATTCCTCTTGAAATTGAAGTGAATATAATTTAAATCACCTTTAAACGGCTTGTTTTAGCATTGCCTTTTGTCACAAAAACCTTATCTTTGCAACTTAATTTTTTCTTATGAAACTTGTATTAATTACAATTGGTTTATTAGCCTTAGGAGTTGCAGGAATTGCAATTAAATTATGGGCAAAAAAAGAAGGTAAATTTGCAGGAACATGCGCTAGTCAAAACCCACACTTAAACAAAGACGGAGAACCTTGTGGATTTTGTGGTAAACCTGTAGATCTTTGCGAAAATAAATAATTTATGCAGGTTGTTTTTGTAATTTTCATTGCAATTATCGTTATTCAACTCTGCTATTATCTAATTCTTTTTTCTCAGTTTTCTTTTACAAAATCACATAAGAACAAGCAGTCTGACTTTCCTGTTTCTGTATTGATTTGCGCACGGAATGAGTCTAAGAATCTTCGCAAATACTTACCTTTAATTCTACAACAAAACTATCCGAATTTTGAATTAGTTCTTATTAACGACGGATCTAATGATGACACCCTAGAAGTCTTTAAATTCTTCAAAGAAAAACACCTTCATTCACATCAAATAAAGATTGTTGATGTGCTGCAAAACGAATCTCTTGAAGGAAATAAAAAACATGCTGTCTCTCTTGGAATAAATGCCGCTACCTACGAACATCTGTTATTTACAGATGCCGATTGTTGGCCTGCTTCTGAAAATTGGATTTCTGAAATGACTTCTCAATTCTATTCAGAAAAAAAGATTGTATTGGGTTATGGCAGTTATAAAAAATCTGAAAACTCTTTTTTAAACAAACTCATACGTTTTGAAACTGTTTTTACTGCACTCCAATATTTTTCTTATGCAAAATTAGGTGTAGCCTATATGGGAGTTGGAAGAAATTTAGGCTATAAAAAAACACTGTTTGAAAAAAATAATGGCTTTGACAAACACCTGCATATAAAATCTGGCGATGACGATTTATTCATCAACCAAGTTGCCACAAAAAATAACGTAGCAATTGTATTTACAGCGGATAGTTTTACAATTTCAGAGCCTAAAACAACATTCAAAAGTTGGATTCAGCAAAAAAGAAGACATATTTCTACAGCGCATTCCTACAAACCAATGCACCAATTGTTGCTTGGGCTTTCCTATGCTTCTCAACTTTTATTTTGGGTTTTCACCCTCCTAATTATATTCTTAAATCAACAGTTAGAATTAGCACTTTTTTTTATCGGAATTAGGATTGCTATTCAATATTTAATCATAGGAGTGGCAGCAAAGAAATTAAAGGAGAATGATCTAATTATTTGGGTTCCTTTTTTAGAACTATTTTTAATATTCATACATTTGTTTATATTTATCAAAAATAAACGATCAAAACCCACACATTGGTAACCACTTATGACCAATCCAGAAGAAATTCAAGAGATTATTGAAAATGCTCGTTTAGGAAAAGAAAGCGCTTTTAAAAAATTGCTAAACACTTATTGGAGCGATGTATATCGGTTTCAGTTTGCTAAAACAAATAATGAAGATGAAGCTGAGGATATTACTATAAAAACTTTTGCTAAAGCCTTTGATAAAATCGATTTATACAGCGATAATTATCATTTTAAAACGTGGCTTATTTCAATTTCTAAAAATATTTTCATCGATTCCATTCGTGGAAAAAAAAACGAAACATTGTCCCTTACAAAAGAAAATTCAGAAGCTTTTGAAATATCAGATAGTGAACCCTCTCCTGAAGATAAAATCATTATTGAACAAAACCTGGCAGAATTATTATCCTATATCAAACTTTTAAAACCTGGGCATCAAGAGATTATAAATCTGCGCTATTTTCAAGAGTTGAGTTATAAAGAAATTGCCGCTGCTATGAATGAACCTATGAGTTCGGTAAAAGTTAAGTTACTTCGCGCAAAAAAAATACTTTCTACTATCATTCATTCTAAAAGATGATTGAAAAACTAAAATCATTGGGGCCTGGCCTACTTTTTGCTGGTGCGGCAATTGGCGTTTCACACTTGGTACAATCTACAAGAGCCGGAGCGGAATTCGGGTTTGGATTGATATGGGCATTGGTATTAGTGCATTTATTCAAATATCCATTTTTTCAATATGGCCCTCGTTACGCAACAGCAACCGGAGAGAGTTTATTAGATGGTTATAACAAACTAGGGAAAGGTGTATTGATTGCTTATCTTATATTGAATTTTGTGACTATGTTCACAATTCAAGCAGCCATTACCATTGTAACCGCTGGGTTGGCAGTTAATTTATTCGGATTTACAGATAATGTTATTACTTGGAGTTTACTGATCACCTTGATCGGAGTAATTATATTAATCATTGGGCGCTATAAATTATTAGATAATCTTATTAAAATCATCATTTTAACCCTAACTATTACGACAATAATTGCCGTTCTTGTTGCTATATTCAAAACAGAAAATACGTATTCATTTGTTCAAATATTACCAGAAGGATCTATAGAAATTGGTTTTTTGATTGCCTTCCTTGGGTGGATGCCCGCACCATTAGACACCTCTATTTGGCATTCGCTTTGGGCTGTTGAAAAGAAAAAGGAAACTAAAACCTTTGATACAAAAAACAGCATTTTAGATTTTAACATTGGATACATAACCACTTTATTCTTAGGAATCTGTTTTGTTACATTAGGTGCTCTTGTTATGTATGGATCAACAGAAGTTTTTAGCAACAGTGCTGGGGGATTTGCAGCCCAACTCATCAATTTATACACAACTACCATTGGAGAATCAATGTATCTAATTATTGGAATTACTGCTTTTACAACCATGTTCAGCACTACCCTAACCTTATTAGATGCTTCCCCAAGAGCTATGACTCGTACAATAGAATTGCTTACAAACAAGTCTCATAAAAAAATGTACTGGTTCTGGATCACATTTTTATCAATAGGTACTTTTATTATTTTAAAATACTTTTTATCAAATATGGGGATGCTTGTGAAAATCGCAACCATACTCTCGTTTATAACAGCGCCATTTTATGCCATAATTAACTTTACCTTGATTTCTGGAAAACACACTCCTAAAGAATGGCACCCGTCATTACCCATGAAAATATTGAGTTATTTGGGGATTTTATTCTTACTCGGATTTAATGTTTGGTATCTAATGAATTTGTAAATTTGTAGCCTAAAATTTTGTTAGATGTCAGATCAAATTACAACAACAAAACAAACCAAACCAAGCAAACCAAAATGGTTGCGTGTAAAATTACCTACAGGTAAAAAATACACCGAACTAAGAGCTCTAGTTAGTAAATATGAATTAAATACAATTTGCACAAGTGGTAGTTGCCCAAACATGGGTGAATGTTGGGGAGAAGGAACTGCAACTTTTATGATATTAGGTAATATTTGTACGCGTTCTTGTGGATTCTGTGGCGTTAAAACGGGAAGACCTGAAGCCGTTGAATGGGCAGAACCAGAAAAAGTAGCGCGCTCCATTAAGTTAATGAAAATTAAACATGCTGTGATTACTTCTGTTGATAGAGATGACCTAAAAGATGGTGGTTCTATAATTTGGGCAGAAACGATAAAAGCAATACGCAGAGCAAATCCGAAAATAACCTTAGAAACTTTAATCCCAGATTTTCAAGAAATCCACAGAAATATTGACCGTATTATTGAAGTTTCTCCAGAAGTTGTTTCTCATAATGTTGAAACAGTACGAAGACTTACTCGTGAAGTCAGAATCCAAGCAAAATACGATCGTAGTTTAGCGGTTTTAAAATATTTAAAAGACCAAGGAATTCGAAGAACGAAGTCTGGTATTATGTTAGGTTTAGGTGAGAAAGAAGAAGAAGTTATCCAGACTATGCAAGATTTAGCAAATGTTAATGTAGATATTATAACCATTGGCCAATACTTACAACCAAGTAAAAATCACTTGCCCGTAAAGGATTTTGTCACTCCAGAGCAATTCAAAAAATATGAAGAAATCGGATTAAAAATGGGATTTAGACATGTTGAAAGTAGCGCCTTGGTTCGTTCTTCATACAAAGCACAAAAACACATTTTATAGGTTTAACAAATCATTAACACTTGCATTTTAAACCATGGCTCAATATTTGAACCTAAGTAAACGCAAGGAGGTAGTTTGCCTTGCATTCAAATAACATATATTTGAATTGGTTAGTTAAGTTAATTTAGCGTCCACCTTAGGGTGGACGCTTTTTTTAAACAATTCAAAGCTAGGTATATAAAAAACTTTAATTATATTTACACTATAAAAACTATAATCAATGTCTAAAGAATCAAATTTATTAGCAGGACTTATTATCGGATTAGCAGGAGGCGTGGCGGCAGGTTTACTATTAGCCCCTAATTCTGGAAAAGAAACACGGGATTACTTGAAACAAAAATCTTCCGATTTAAAAAATGACATCGACAAAAAACTCGAATCTCTAGATACGGATACCTTGTCTGATCTTAAAGAAAAGTTTAGTAACGTAAAAGATAAAGCTTCTGAAGAGTATCAAAATATTGCTCAGAACATTCGGGATCTTGAAAAGGAAATTGAAGAAAAGGTGAAAAACATTAAAAATCAAGCGAAAAAATTAGGCAACGAAATCTTATAATAAATGGTAGATCTCTTAAAAAAATATTTTGAAAAGCGCTTTGAACTTATCAAATTAGATTTAATTACTGTTTTTGCCAATATGGCTTCTGGACTTGTAAGCACACTACTTCTACTTGTTTTAGGGTTGTTTATTTTATGTATGTTCAGTTTTTCATTTGCTTTTTGGGCTGGAGAAGCACTTGGCAGTGAGGCGCTTGGGTTTGCAATTGTTGGCGGTTTTTACACCCTCCTTTTTGCGGTTTACCTCTTTTTTAGCAAAGACAAACTTGAACTTAAAATAAAAGATCAAATCGTGAAATCGGCTTTATCAGATAAAGAGAATGCTGGAAATTTAAATCAATCTGAAATTGACAATGGCTAAAAACATATCAACATACCAAGAATTAATTGCTGCTCGAACCGAATTAAAAAGTGAGGTTTCTAGCATTGAACACGAAATAAAAAACAACAAAATAATACAATTTTCTTCTTCAATTATAGACGGAAAATCTTTAAAAGAACCTTTGATAGAATCACTTCACGGGTTTGATTTGAAGAGTATTTGGACGAGTCCGATTGGAAATTTAGCAAGCACTTTCTTTCTAACAAATAAATATATTCGGAAATATTTTATAGCTTTTTCAATTATTAAAGAAACGATTCCTTATGCTTTTAAAAAGGTAAAAGAAATGATTGACAACCAAGAATATTCAAAAAAGCATACTAATTTATAATATAAATTCAACTTCTTTTAAGTCGAACTCTTTTTGCGTATCATCTTCAAGTTCCATTTGTAATTTTCCTGTTTTTGAAACATTTACAATCTTCCCCATAAACAAGCCCCCTACTTTATCCTTATACATAGCAGGGTTATTCAGCCTAAAAAGGTGTTTAAAATACATTTGATCTATGGTTTCAAATTCACGCTTTTCTAATAACGCTATACAATCCTTTAACGAAATTACTATTTTCTCTAATAATGAATCCAAGTCAAATTCAAGATTTGCAATACGGATTAAGGAGGTTGCTTTTGGTAAATTTTGAAATTCTGCCTGATTCACATTCAATCCAATCCCGATAACACTCTCCGATAATTTCGCCTTTTTAACACGATTTTCTATTAATATTCCTGCAATTTTAAGACCGCCTGCCAAAATGTCGTTTGGCCATTTTATCATAACTGGCACATTTACGACTTCAGATAGCACCTTAACAACTGCAATAGAAACTACTTTACTTAAATAAAATTGATCGATAATACCAACATTACTCAACCGAACAAACACACTGAATGTTAGGTTTTTACCCCTTTCAGATTGCCAAGAAGAATTCAGTTGCCCCTTCCCTTTAGATTGCAATTTGGCAACTACAACAGAAAAATTTTCTAATGCCTCACTCACTGACAATTCTTTTAAATAAAAATTAGTAGATGTGGTGGCGTTAAGTTTTATTAATTTCATAAATATTATATGTTACATAGTAGTCAATTTATGTGGATGACAACATAAAAACATCTATTTTTGCAACAAAATTAAACATTTTTTAATGACAAAAGAAAAAGTTAATAACGATCAACTTATCGCCATGATAATTAAGGGGATAGAAGACGTAAAAGGAGAAGATATTCAGTTGTTCGATTTACGAGAAATAGAAAATACAGTTACAGATTATTTTATTATTTGCACTGGTAATTCAAACACACAGGCAAATGCGATCTCTCAATCTGTCCAAAAAATAGTTAGCAAAGAGCTTAGCGACAAGCCATGGCATGTTGAAGGTGAGGCGAATGCTGAATGGATTCTAATGGATTATGTAAACGTTGTTGTTCACATATTTCAAAAGCAAATCCGTGAATTTTATGATATAGAAGGGTTATGGGGCGATGCTGTCATTACCAACATTTCATCAAACTAATTTATTTATCCTCTTAAACTATATAGATGAGTAACAAAAAAGAAAAAAAAGGCTCTAACGATTTAACAAAACTCCCTAAGTTTAACTCTTATTGGGTTTATGCAATAATTTTCGCATCAATATTGGGATATCAGTTAATGAAAGGTGTTAGTAGTTCTGCTAATGATCTTACAAAAAATGATTTTAAGATCATGTTGGTTGACAATGAAATTGAAAAAGTTGTTATTGTAAACAAAGATGTTGCCAATATTTTCTTAAAACCAGAGATTCTCGCTCAAGAAAAACATAAAAATATTGCAAAACCATCTTTATTAAAAGATGCTAATTCACCTCATTTCGTCTATGATTTTGGAGATTTACAAAATTTCGAAAATGATTTAGCCCTAAAACAAAAAGAATACAACTTAGATTTTGACATTAGCAACAAGACACAGGGAGATATTACTTCTAGTCTAATTGGGTGGCTTCCGCTTATATTACTTGTTGGTATTTGGATTTTCTTTATGAAACGTATGTCTGGAGGTTCTGGTGGTGCTGGTGGTCAAATATTTAATATTGGAAAATCTAAAGCCAAATTATTTGATAAAGACCAAAAAGTAAAACTTTCATTTAAAGATGTTGCGGGATTAGAAGGAGCAAAAGAAGAAGTTCAAGAAATTGTAGACTTTTTGAAAAACCCGGGTAAATACACTGCGTTAGGAGGTAAAATTCCGAAAGGAGCACTACTCGTAGGACCTCCAGGCACAGGTAAAACCTTATTAGCAAAGGCTGTTGCTGGAGAAGCAGATGTTCCATTTTTCTCGTTATCAGGTTCAGATTTTGTTGAAATGTTTGTGGGAGTTGGTGCATCTAGAGTTAGAGATTTATTCAAGCAAGCAGCACAAAAAGCACCTTCAATTATTTTTATTGATGAAATTGATGCTATTGGAAGAGCTCGTGGAAAAAGCAATATGACTGGCGGTAATGATGAGCGTGAGAATACACTAAATCAACTATTAACAGAAATGGACGGTTTTGGAACCGACGTAAATGTAATTGTTATTGCTGCAACAAACAGAGCAGATGTATTAGATAAAGCACTAATGAGAGCTGGAAGGTTTGACAGACAAATTTATGTTGACCTACCTGATTTAAATGAGCGTAAAGCCATATTTAAAGTACATATCAAACCTCTAAAATTAGCGAAAACTGTAAAAATCGGGTTTCTTTCACAACAAACACCAGGATTTTCTGGAGCAGATATTGCAAACTTGTGTAATGAAGCCGCTTTGATTGCAGCTAGAAAGAGTAAAAAATCTGTAGAACAGCAAGATTTCTTAGATGCTGTTGACAGAATCGTTGGCGGGTTGGAAAAGAAAAATAAAATAATTACGGTAGGTGAAAAAGAAACGATTGCTTATCACGAGGCTGGTCACGCAACGGCTAGTTGGTTTTTAGAACATGCTGCACCGTTGGTAAAAGTTACTATTGTCCCTCGTGGTCAATCATTAGGAGCTGCTTGGTATTTACCCGAAGAGCGTATGATTGTTCGTACAGATCAAATGCTTGATGAAATGTGCGCCACCTTAGCAGGTAGAGCTGCTGAAAAAATTATTTTTAATAAAATTTCTACAGGTGCACTTAATGATCTAGAAAAAATCACACGCCAAGCGCGTGCAATGGTAACTGTTTATGGATTGAATGAAAAGTTAGGCAACATTACTTATTACGATTCATCTAGTCAGAACGAATATGGGTTTACAAAGCCATATAGCGAAGAAACCGCTAAATTAATTGATCAAGAAATATCGAAAATAATTGATGAGCAATACCAAAGAGCCATTGCAATATTGACAGAACATAAAGATCAGTTAACAGAATTAGCAAAATTACTCTTAGAAAAAGAAGTAATCTTTAAAGAGAATCTTGAAACTATTTTTGGAAAGCGTCCCTTTACAAAGCCAAGCAGCGCAGAAATAGTTGAAACCGTTTCAAAAGTAATTGAAGATGAGGATGAAGTTATTGAGGAAGATTCTGATGCAAAAGAGGATGAAACAGAAACAACATCAAATACGGAAAAAAAGTAATTCACACACGAATAAAACTCATTGAATGAAGTTTTTAAAAAAAATATTCAAGAATAAAATTACCCCTTCAGAAGTTGAAATAGAAGACCAAAACCTTGATTTATCACTAGACGATTGTTTTGTTCATAATTTCATCAAGAGCGGAGGCAAATTCCTGTACTGTGAAAACAATCAAGATGTTACCGTAAATCTTGAACACATATTTAACGAAAATGATTGGGATGCAATCTCAGTTACAGACCACGATTTATTAAAATACAGCAAAACATTAAATGTAAACACGAGTAATCACCTTAATAATGATCTTCCGTTTTTTACAAAATGTGAAGCGCTTATAGCCGAAAATGGAAGTTTGCTTTTTTCTGAAAACCAACTAAAAAACAAAAAACTAGCAAGCATCACCAATAACCTTATAGTATATGCCACTGCAAGTCAGATCGTTAAAACAACAGACGATAGTCTTACATGTATCAGTCTAAAATACAAATCAAATATCCCTAGCAATATCTCTTCTATTAAATCATACGGAAAACAAATAGATGAGGAAGATTTCTTAAATTCTGGTACTAATAATTCAAAAAACTTATATTTGCTATTATTAGAAGACTTATAATTGATGAACGAATTTTACAAACGGATTTTATCGGGAATTATATATGTAATCATTTTAGTTGCATCTATACTTTATAGCAAAATAACTTTTTTAAGTGTGTTTTTCATTATCATGATCTTCTGCTTGTATGAATTCATGAAGATGATTCAATTAAAAAGTGTTTTCCCATATATATTTGGTTTTTTAGGTTTTCTTTTTGGCAATGTATTAAGTGTTGAAGATGTTCCATCACGAGCTATATATATATACGCGGGAGTTGCACTTTTCTTGAGTGTTTTCTCTTCATTCGTCTGGATTCTATTTGCGAAAAAAGAAGAAATCATCAATCATCTAGGGAAAATATTTCTTACAGTAATCTATATTGTAATCCCCTTTGTCTTAATGGCTCAGATTCCGTTTTTACAAAACGATTTCAATTATGTAAACACTGTTATTTTAGGTGTCTTTCTTTTAATATGGAGCAATGATACTTTTGCTTATTTAGTTGGAAAAAATTTCGGAAAGATAAAACTCCTAAAGCATATATCACCCAATAAAACGGTAGAGGGCTTTATTGGCGGAATGGTTGCTAGTTTTGCAGTTAGTTATGTTATTGCTCAGTTTTTTACTGAATTATCATTAACTCAGTGGGTCGTAATTGCTGGTTTAGTCAGTATATTTGGTGTATTGGGCGACTTGATAGAATCTATGTTTAAAAGACAGGCTGGCATTAAAGATAGTAGTAATTTTATCCCTGGTCATGGTGGTTTTTTAGATCGCTTTGATAGTGTTATCTTTGCTGCACCTTTTATTTTTATTTATTTATACTTTATCTAAGATGTTTCACAAAGAAGGATATAAAATTATAATCATTACAATGATTATTTTACTAGTCGCAATACTTGGTGCAGATGCCTATGTAGAACCTGTTTGGTTGGTTAAAATAATTCAA
>JAGLDM010000174.1 GCA_023145595.1 Flavobacteriaceae bacterium
CAATTTTTATCATATCCTTTAAAACTAGATGTTCTTAAAACTTTCGGATGCTCGTGAACTAAAGGGAATGATTACTAAGGGTTAATTTAACTTATTTTTTAAATAAAGATGAATTAATGTGCTGTATGTCAAAAAAATGACGTTATTTTACATTAAATTAATTTATATATTATTATTATGAGTAGAGGAACAGTAAAATTTTTCAATGAATCTAAAGGATTTGGATTCATTACAGAAGAAGGAGTTGACAAAGATCATTTTGTACACATTTCTGGATTAGTTGACGAAATTCGTGAAGGCGATACAGTTGAATTTGATCTAAAAGAAGGAAACAAAGGATTAAACGCAGTAAATGTAAAAGTTATCTAATACATATACTTAAAGTTTTATAAAAGTTCATCAATTATTGATGGGCTTTTTTTTGTGTCTATTTCTGAAATAATGGATATATCTGTTTTTCCCAAATGTACACCATCTGCTTTAACTTCTTTTGCTATTTTATAATATTCCCACTAATAATTAATCTACCCTGAAAGTGAGACGTAATTTTTTTTACTTCTTCGGCGAATTTTAAACTGTCCTTTCCGGAAAGGTTATTGAATCGAATTTGTACTAATTCCGCTCCAGATGTACATGCCTTTTTGAATATTCTCTAACTGTTCTTTAGGAGTATTTCCTTTAGATATATAATGTAATTTTGGTATAATCATGTCTTGAGTTATGGTTCGGTATTGTATGAAAATTCAGCAATAATTTAGAATTCTAAATAGAGACTGTTTTAGAAAATTCCATAAAGTTAGATTTTAAACGTTTTAGAATTGGATGCATTTTTTCTGAGTAGAGTACAAATTGACATTTATTAAGACTTTGAGTAATGGACATCAATGCCGTATATGCCGATTTCAGGGTTAAGAACTCAGCATCGTCTATACTAAATATTTTCACTTGAGAAGTGTTTACTGCATTATTTAGAAACAATATACTCATTCCTTTGGGTGTGGAAATAAGAATATCAACCCCTTCAAATATTTCTGATTTATGCAAATCAATATGAACCTTTTCCTCTGCAAAATACACCCGTAACGAATTGTATCTGGTATATGCTGAGAAGCCATCATATAACTCCATTGCTTTTTCTTTATTTTCAACAAGTACTAGAGCCCTAGGTGCACTTCCAACAGCCTCAAATTTTAATTTTTGTAAGGTGGTAAGTAGGAGCGTGGTTGTTTTTCCACTATCTTCTTTTGCTGTACAAAAAACATTCGCACCACTTTTTATTACAGGAATACTCAGGCTCTGAAATGCAGTAGGTGTTATTATTTTTAGATCCGCTAATTTTTCTTGTATATCGGTATGTAATTTTTTAAAAGGCATAGGAATGAATTTATTATTTAAAATGATATTCATATAATTCCAGCAAATATACAACTAATGGAAATGAGTGTAAATGTTTTTTCTCTGTACACGTTTGAACAAGGCAACAGTTATAACAATGAATTAGTTCAAAATAAAACATGGGAAATAAAAAGTTTTTTAATGCGTTTGC
>JAGLDM010000175.1 GCA_023145595.1 Flavobacteriaceae bacterium
TTTGTGTTACCCAAAACAATTTGTCTTGAAACAAAATTCATAACCGTATTTGTTGAGACACGAATGCTCACTAATTTTTACTATACGTAAAAAATAGTAAAAACACAAAACACGTCATTCTGAACTTGTTTCAGAATCACATACTATTGTAAATTAACAGCATCAGTAATCCCCCTGAAATGATTCCGAAAATTTTCGGGACAGAATAACGGAATAATTACTTGACAGGAAACGGAGGTACAACTTTCTGTTTTTATATTTTTTTGGCTAAAATCCGTATCTGGGTTCACTTCATTTAAAAAGAACGAGTTTACTCTAAACTAACTAGAAATTTATTTTTATTAACAGATTAATTATGTGTTTTTATTAAATTGCGAACACAATTTATTCTCAGAATAAGATAAATTTAAAACCCTGAAATAATTCTGAATTTACCCAATCATGAAAAAAACCCCATTTATTACGAACACTAGAATTTTATTTTTAACGTTAATCGTTAGTTACACAAGTTATTCACAAACTATCAATAGTTATTACGGCACAGCAGGAGCCGTTTATAATGATAATAGATTTGAAAATCGAAGCATTATGCTAGACGAAAGCGCTACAGGTGCTAATGCCGTATGGGATTTTTCTAACATAAACCCTAAGCTTATACAATACCCAAGGGCACACGATGGCCCGCAAGGACAAATTACAGATACTTATGCTAGGCTTAGTGGCGCTGCAATGGGAAACGCAACAACTAGGCTAATCTCTCAAAAGAATTATTCGGGTAATAGTATGATGAAAACATATACAAGAGATGTAGGAGCCTCCGTTTATTTTACAGCAAGGAGTGGTAAAAAATTTGAAATATACTTTACAGGTGATGACGGTGCTGTTTATCTTGGAGATTTTCCTTTGTCTTTTGACGATGATGAGATTACTACGAAGGTGTCTGGGAAGATACGTGCACTGCGATTTAAAGGAACTTTTAAAGGAACAACCCGAGTAAAAGTAGATGCATGGGGAACTCTTACGTATCCAAGTTTAAGTGGTGTAAAAATTGTTGATGAGCCTGT
>JAGLDM010000176.1 GCA_023145595.1 Flavobacteriaceae bacterium
ATAATTTCTTTTACAGCAACAATTCTAAAGACATATCTAGATGTTTCTTCAGTCAATAGTAAATCGTAATAATCAGTTACATGCTGGCTTTTCAATCGTCGTGATACACCAGTATTACCTGCGTTATAGGCAGCAGCAGCTAAGGTCCAAGAGCCAAATTTTTTGTGTGATTTCACCAAATATTTGCAAGCAACTACCGTAGCTTTTTCAATATTATAACGTTCGTCTACATTACTATTCACTTCCAATCCGTTTTCTTTTGCAGTGGCTTTCATAATCTGCCAAAATCCTTTTGCACCAGAAGGAGAGGTTACATTCATCAGTCCACTTTCAATAAGAGCTAAATATTTAAAATCATTTGGCACGCCGTATTCAGCAAGAATTGGCTCAATTATCGGAAAGTATTTATGCGCACGTTTCATTAAAAGCAGTGCATTTGATTGCCAGTAGGCATTTACCAATAATTCGCGATCCATACGTTCTTTAATATCTGCTTTTTCAACAGGAACCAATTCGTTTGCAAAGTTAATTCCCTTCGGAATCTTTATAGCCTTTACTTGATAGATTCCGTCATTAATATTCGAGATAAAAGTTGCTTTGTTTTTTTCTTCTAGATTATTTTTTTTTACATTGATTAGAACTCCACCAGCAAGAATGATGCTTGCAATAACGATTAGCCGCGTTAACTTTTTCATAATTTTTCTGTTTTTATTATTACTTAAAGTGGGGAGTGTTTATCAATCAAAATTGATGATATTCATAATATAAATATATATATATTTATTAAGTTGTAGTCTAAAAAATTTCATAAAATTTTCTAAACTTCGTTATTTTTACAAATACTTTATAAGTAGAGCATTAATTTCCTTTGCTTTTGTGATAATCATAACGTGAGGGCCATTCTGAATCGGAATATAATTGGTAATATTTTTTATAGGAAAAATATGATCTGCAGTACCATGGATGTGAAGAATATTAGGGGGTGGGTTTTTCTGTGACCAATGTAAAGTGGCGTGAATTGCCCATTTTAAATATAAGGGGTTTCTGACGGAGAGATACATTTTATAGCCCTCTATTCTCTTTTGAGTCTTTTTTTTCGAAAAGCGATAGATTATGTTTTCTAGAGTCGTTATAGAACTGCTTGGAAAAAAAAGGTATGATTTTGTTCGTTTAATAAGTTGTAATTGTTTTGAGAACTCTTTGTTGCTTTTGATGCTTGAAATAATAACAATCTTTTTAGGGTTGATTATTTTGCCAATTTCTTGAACTAAAATACCGCCAAACGAGACACCTATTAGAATTGTATTTTTTTCTTTGATAAATTCACTCATTCTAAGGGCGTAGTCCTCTAGAGTTTCGGTTACCGAAATAGGCATAATCCATTCTAAATAATGCAATTCAAAACGATCTTTAGGTAAATTGATCTGCTGGAATATTTTTGAATTCGCAGCCAATCCAGGCATAAAGTAAACGTGAGTTTTCATATTAAATCTGTTATGCGTTTATATAATTTTCAGCAAATTCAATGCGTACCAAGCCATCTTCATCAATTTCTGTAAGTTTCACAGAATGAAGTGTGTTTACGAATTCAGGATTCCAAGGAGTTTTCACCTTGACATAGTTTTCTGTAAATCCATGAATATATCCTTCTTTGTTTTCGCTTTCAAACAAAACAGTTAAACTATTTCCAATCTGACTTTCATAAAAGGCTCTTCTTTTTTTAACCGATAAGCCTCGTAACATTTTACTTCGTTTTGATCGAACATTTTTAGGAACGACTTCATCCATATCCAAAGCTTCCGTATTTGGTCTTTCTGAATAGGTAAAAACATGTAAATAGGAAATGTCTAATTCATTCAAATAGTTATAAGTTTCTAAAAATAATTCGTCAGTTTCACCAGGGAATCCAACAATGACATCAACTCCAATACAGGCGTTGGGCATTTTAGATTTTATATTAGAAACTCTGTTGGTATAAATTTCACGTTTATAACGACGCTTCATTTTTTTCAATAAAACATCACTACCCGTTTGCAGTGGGATATGGAAATGAGGAACAAAACTCTTCGAAGTTGAAATAAAATCAATCGTTTCATTTTTTAATAAATTGGGTTCAATAGAAGAGATCCGTAAGCGGTGAATTCCTTCAATTGTGTCTAGTTCTTTCACTAATTCAAAAAAGGTGTGTTCGTGTTTTTTATTTCCGAATTCGCCTTTTCCATAGTCACCAATATTGACTCCGGTTAAAACGATTTCTTTAATTCCTTTTGCTGAAATTTCTTTAGAATTATCTAATACATTTTGCAGCGTATCACTTCTCGAAACCCCACGCGCCAATGGAATAGTGCAATAGGTACATTTATAATCACAACCGTCTTGCACTTTTAAAAACGCACGAGTTCTGTCTCCAATAGAGTAGGAACCTACGTAAAAATCGGCTTCTTCAATTTCACAAGAATGCACTTCGCCCATATCGTTTTTAGATAGGTCGTTGATATAGTCGGTAACTTTAAATTTTTCGGTAGCACCTAAAACTAAATCAACTCCTTCAATATTTGCTAATTCTTCAGGTTTCAATTGAGCATAACATCCAATGGCAATTAAAAATGCTTTTTCGTTCTTTTTTAACGCGTTTTTTACAATCGATTTAAAACGTTTGTCTGCATTCTCTGTAACAGAACAGGTGTTAATTACATAAATATCTGCGGTATCTTCAAAATCTACACGATCAAAACCTTCATTCTGAAAGTTACGAGCAATTGTTGAGGTTTCAGAAAAGTTTAGTTTACATCCTAAAGTGTAAAAAGCGACTTTTTTTTGTGAGTTCATTAGTGTAATTTTATGCGATGCAAATTTACAATTTTATTATTTAAATTTATGACAGCAAAAACACCAAATCCGCCTTATTATGCGGT
>JAGLDM010000177.1 GCA_023145595.1 Flavobacteriaceae bacterium
TTTTTGATGAAGATGAAGAAAAGGCATTGCCGATACTTGAAAAATTCAAAGAAGTTATGGGAATTTAATTTTATGATAAATATTTTCCTAGTTAACAAAAAATAAATATATTTGCAGCCCAATAAAAAAGGCCTCGTGGCGCAACTGAATAGCGCACTTGATTACGGCTCAAGAGGTTACAAGTTTGAATCTTGTCGAGGTCACTTTTAGCCAATAGATTTGGCAATAAAACCACTTAAATCCAATGATTTAGGTGGTTTTCAGGTTTTTAGAAGTCTATTGAATTTGCTGCTATTTGGGATCAAATGGTTTAAATTAGGCATAAAAAAAACGGTTTAGATCAATCTAAACCGTTTAATTACTCGCTTTTTAGCTTCGTAGCGTGATGCAGAATTGAACTGCAGACCTCCGGGTTATGAATCCGACGCTCTAACCAACTGAGCTACCACGCCATTTTATTTTTAGCCCCTAATTATTGGGAACTTTACCATGCCAAAAGCGGATGCAAATATAAAATAAAAATACTTATTTAGCAGAAGTAAAATCGTCTAATTTTAATAATTTAAGTAAATTTATTTTAAACTTAATAATTCTAAGTTTTTTTGATATTGCAATAAGAAAACCCCCTCATACTCAACACTTCCCAATAAACGTTTGCTGTAATCAAACTTTGTGTAAACATGCTCAGAAACCCCTTGCCTTGCCCCCTCATCAAAATCACTAGCATTTGAAAGACGCATTAACGCATCATACATCACGTCAAACCCACGAACAGCAAAATCAGAAGGATTTACATAATATTTTCTTTTATACATTTTAAAAAAACTCTTCGCCACTACAGAAGACGCTCCTTCAAATTTCTCATCAGGAAATGTATATTTCAATCGCGCAAGTCGGTTATTACTAACACCATTAAAATTTGCCCCCTTATTAAATCCAAACAATTGAATATCACGTTTCTCATAAGGCATTACACCTAAGTTATTTACAACATCGGTAGTTACTATATTATCATTGGTTAATAAGACTACCCAATTACGTTTTTGAACAGTATCTATTACTTTTACAAATCGTTCTTTTGCAATAAATCCGTGTTCAGGTTTTATTATTGTAATATCATTAATTTCATTTTCTTCAAACCTGTTTTTCAATACTGCTATTCTATTTTCTGAATCAGCACTAGTATCTCCAACTAAAATTATTTTTTCAGAACTATACCCCTCAATTAAATGCTGAATTAAATACTCCTCCATCAATTTTTTATTCGGAGCAACCTTTACCAAATTGTCTATGGAAACTTCTGTTTGAGTTTTTGAAAATATTGGAGCAATCACCGGTATACTATCAACCTTTTCTGAAATTTGTTTTGCATTTTTTAAAAACAAAGGGCCTATAATAGCATCTACACCTTCAAAATCATAAGACTCTGAAAGTGAAGTTATTTTAGATAGACTATTCTCTGTATCTACAATAGTTAGTTCAATATGCATTCCTTGCCTTTTTAATGAATCAACAGCAATCATAGCCCCTGCATGAAAATCTGTCACTATATTCAATAGTGAAAACTCGCTTTTAAATTCATGATCATAATTGTGTTTAACATGCAATTTATACGGAAGCATCATCACAATTTTTAAGGGTTTACTTGTAATAGTATCACTAAATACTAACGATGATGTATCTACCCTTTCCTCTTCCTCTAGTTCTATTCTACCAACAATAATTTCCATTCCTAATTTTAATCCATCCTTTAATTCTGGATTCATCAAAAGCAATTCGTCTTCTGTTAATTCATACTTTTTAGATAAATTATATAGTGTGTCTTCTTTTATAACACAGTGAGTAATTACACTTAGATCAACCTCATCCTCTTCAACCTCTTCTTGTTTTGCCGGAACTTGAATTATTCTTCCCTCACTTAAACTATCGCCTTGCAAATTATTAATCTCTTTTATTGCATCAATCGAAACCTCATATTTTTTAGAAATACTATAAAGCGTCTCCTTTTTAGAAACCGTGTGAAAAATTGTATTTGATGTGCTTTTTGACGATTCACTATAAGCTGTATTCGGAATAACAATCACCGTATTTGGCTCCGGGGTTTTACTTATACCCGGATTCAAGTTTGTCAAATCTTTCGATTTCAGTCCACGATCTTTGGCTATACTTTTAATCGTCTCTCCAGATTTTACCGTATAAGAAATATATTTTTTCTGTTGCCCACAGGCCGTTAACACAGAAACAAATAATAGTAAAAAGAATACTTTTAAAAACTTCATAAATTTAAATTAGTTTAATTAAAATCACGTCAAATAGATTCATTCAAATTTCGCAATTCGTAATTCACATCATTCCCACTCAATCGTTGCTGGTGGTTTAGAACTAATATCGTAGACTACTCTATTGACCCCTTTTACACCATTTATTATTTTATTTGACGTTTCTTGCAAAAACTTATAAGGTAAATCTACCCAATCCGCAGTCATACCATCAACAGACTCAACTGCTCGTAACGCTACACATTTTTCGTAAGTACGTTCATCTCCCATCACTCCTACTGAGTTTACAGGCAACAACATAGCTCCTGCTTGCCACACTTTATCATACAAACCCCATTTCTTTAATCCGTTTACAAATATCGCATCCACTTCTTGAAGCATACGTACTTTTTCAGCCGTAATATCTCCTAAAATACGAATTCCCAAGCCTGGCCCTGGGAAAGGATGACGTCCTAATAATTCAGGATCAATTCCCATTGATTTTCCAACTCTACGAACTTCATCTTTAAAAATCATTCGTAATGGCTCTACTATCTTTAATTTCATAAAATCTGGCAATCCACCTACATTATGATGACTTTTGATTGTAGCGCTTGGTCCACCTGTAGCAGAAACAGATTCAATTACATCTGGATATATAGTTCCTTGTGCTAAAAATTTTACGTTTTCAATTTTATGTGATTCATCGTCAAACACCTCTATAAATACACGTCCGATAATTTTACGTTTTCCTTCTGGATCACTTTCTCCTTTCAACTCAGACAAAAACCGTTCCGAAGCATCTACTCCTTTCACGTTCAAGCCCATTCCTTCATATTGTTCTAAAACACTTTCAAACTCTCCTTTTCGAAGTAATCCGTTATTTACAAAAACGCAATGTAAATTTTTACCGATGGCTTTATCAAGTAAAACTGCCGCTACGGTAGAATCCACTCCGCCAGATAATCCTAAAACAACCTTATCGTTTCCAATTTTTTCTTTTAAGGCAGCCACTGTGGTTTCTACAAAAGAATCTGGTGTCCAACTTTGTTCTAATCCAGCGATTTTCACCAAAAAATTTTCTAATAACTGAGATCCATCCTTAGAGTGATATACTTCTGGATGAAACTGAATGGCATAGGTTTCTTCTCCTTCAATTTTATAGGCTGCATTTTCTACATCTTCTGTACTTGCAATCATTTTATAATTTGATGGCAATGACAAAATAGTATCAGAATGACTCATCCAAACCTGACTTCCCTCATTGATCCCAGAAAACAACGTTTCTTCATGATTCAAATAGGTTAAATGTGCACGCCCATATTCTCTAGAATTTGAGGCACCAACTTCACCATCATAAAAATGAACCAAATATTGTGCTCCATAACAAACCCCTAATAACGGGATTTTTCCTTTTATTTGAGATAAATCTGGATGTGGAGCTTCATCACTCCGAACCGAATGTGGACTTCCAGAAAGGATTACTGCTTTGTAATCTTCTACATTAAACTTTTTGCTATTGTAAGGGTGTATTTCGCTGTATATGTTGAGTTCTCTAACTCTACGTGCAATTAATTGCGTGAACTGCGAACCGAAATCTAAAATAAGTACTTTGTCTTGCATGCGCAAAAATAATATTAAAATAACTAATATAATACACTTTTTTGATAACAATGTTTACACGATAAAAGCATCTTTATACGATTTAACGTTAAAACAACTAAAATCTGACGTTTTACATCAAATATTAATAAATAAATAAGACTTTTTAGCCTTAATATAAACCGTTCTTGCGCCTTATTTTATTTTAGACTTTTTCGATCTATAAACAAACTAAAACGTCGCTCAGAAATTGAAATAAGCCTTTTTAAGAAACTTTCCCTAAAAACCTTATTGTTAATAACTCCAAACAACCATTTTCAAAACCTTTAAATAGGGTGTTCATATTTGTTATATTTGATATTATTAAAATTTAAAAAAACTTATCAGTTTACTGATAGCTAATAACTATAAATATGAGCGAAGAACAAAAAAAACATGATTATTCAGCAGATAGCATTCAGGCGCTGGAAGGAATGGAACATGTACGTATGCGACCATCCATGTATATTGGAGATGTAGGCGTAAGAGGTTTACATCACTTGGTGTATGAAGTTGTTGACAACTCTATTGATGAAGCAATGGCTGGCTATTGTAATAAGATTGACGTATGGATTAATGAAAACAATTCTGTCTCTGTTTTGGATAACGGTCGTGGTATTCCGGTTGGAATTCACAAAAAAGAAGGGGTTTCTGCTCTTGAAGTTGTAATGACAAAAATTGGTGCTGGTGGTAAATTCGATAAAGAT
>JAGLDM010000178.1 GCA_023145595.1 Flavobacteriaceae bacterium
CGAAAACGATCAAACATTTTTAAGGTATCTCGATTATCTGGATACTGTTGCGTGATAGCTCCATTTTTTGCGTTTAAAAACACTTTTCCGGTAACACTCATGCCGGTTAATAATGTTTTTATTCCGTTATATATGTCTGAAAAATACCCCATAATTTTATACTTTAATTATAAAGTTTTGCCATACAATTAATGCCATAATTACAATATTTACTAAGTTTATAGGAAGTAGATATTTCCATTCTAATGTTAATAATTGATCTATTCGTAATCTCGGGAATGTCCATCTAAACCACATCATCAAAAAGATAATTCCCAATACTTTTATCAAAAACCAAATGAATTGTGGGAACCATGTGATCTCATCTGTAATTCCGAATGGCGATAACCACCCACCGAAAAACACCACAACTGCTATGGATGCAATAATGAACATATTAATAAATTCTGCTAAGAAAAAGTAAGCGAATTTCATTCCCGAATATTCGGTATGGAATCCTGCTCCTAATTCCGATTCGGCTTCTACCAAATCAAAAGGCGCTCTGTTCGTTTCTGCGGTTCCTGCAATCATAAAAATCATAAAAGCAATTACTGCGGGTATGTGACCTTGTAAAATCAGCCAACCTCCTGTACGTTGCACTTCTATTATTTCTGATAGTTGCAATGACCCTGTTAATAAGACCATTGTCAATAATGATAATCCTACCGAAAGTTCATAACTAATAGTTTGGACACCACTACGTATCGCACCGATAAGCGCATATTTATTATTACTAGACCAACCCCCTAAAAGGATTCCAATAACTCCCATAGACGAAACTGCCAATAAAAAGAAGATCCCTATGTTAATATCAAATGCTTGTAATTGTTCCGAAAACGGAAATACTGCTAAAGCAATTAAGGCGGTTACAATCACAAAATAAGGAGCCAAATTATACAGAAATTTGTCGATCCTGTCATTGCTTGTTAATTCTTTTGAAACTAATTTTAATGCATCTGCCATTGTTTGGAATAAACCAAATGGTCCAACGCGGTTTGGCCCCAAACGCAATTGAAACCAAGCGGCTACCTTACGTTCTAGTAACACTAAATACAAACCTGCTACGGCAAAAAGCGCTAAATAAACTACAGCAATCAAAACCATTTCGGTGATGCTTGCAGCACCCTCGGGCATTATTGAATAGAGCCAATCATGTATTGTTTCAATCATAATATTTCTTTATTGGGTCTGATGATTGTTGACCGATTACCGAAGTTTTATCCTCGGAAATATAAACTTTTAATTATTCTTTTATCTTCTAACTTTTTCACCCGTCACCCATCTTCTGTCGTCCCTACCTATCTATATCCGGTACCACGATATCAATTGTTGACATAATTGCTACTAAATCTCCAATTTTAGAACCTGTTGCTAACTGATTGATAACTCCTAAATTCGAAAGTCCTGGTGATCTAAATTTAAATCGATATGGATTTTTTGTTCCGGTACTATTTACATAACAACCCAATTCGCCACGAGCAGTTTCTACTCGCTGATAGAATTCTCCTTTAGGTAATTTTATCACTGCTTTAGTTGCAACTTTCGTATCTCCTTCTGGAATATTATCTATTAATTGTTCTATAATAGATAAGGATTGCCATAATTCTTGAATCCGTACATTATAACGTGCTAAACAATCACCGTCTGTTTGAAGTGACTCCTCAAACTTTACTAAATCATAAGCACTATATGGATGAATTTTTCTAATATCACAATTTACACCAGACCCTCTTGCTACTGGACCCGATGCCCCAAATGAAATAGCATCTTCTGCACTCAATACTCCGATTCCCTTTGTTCTTTTTTGGAAGATGACATTACCCGTAAGTAAACGATCATATTCAGGAATCTTTGTTTTAAAATGCGTAATAAATTCTTTAGTTCTTTTTACAAAGTTCGGATGAATATCGAACATCAATCCTCCTGGGATATTGTAATTCATTGTCAATCGAGCACCACAAGTTTCTTCAAAAA
>JAGLDM010000179.1 GCA_023145595.1 Flavobacteriaceae bacterium
AAAATAGAGACTTAAAGCAATAATAAGGCTGGGATGCAAATTAATTCATCCCAGTCTTAATTTAAATGTAAAGTTATCAAAGCTAAAGAACATATATTAAGAGTTCATTCGGTTGAATCGTTTGGTACTCATGACGGACCCGGAATTCGGATGGTGGTATTTTTACAGGGATGTAAATTAAAATGTTTGTACTGTCATAATCCAGATACAATTGAAACTTCGGGAGGTACCGAAATGGATATTGAAAATTTGGTGCAGAGAGCCATAAGAATGAAGCCTTACTTTGGAAAACTCGGAGGGGTTACTGTTTCTGGAGGAGAACCATTGTTGCAATCTAAAGAATTGATTCCTTTTTTCAAAAGATTAAAAGAGGAAGGGATTCATACAAATATAGACACCAACGGAAGAATTTTAAATCATTTTACAATTAACCTTTTAGATGAATATGCAGATTTGGTGATGTTAGATATCAAGCATATGACAGAAGAAGGATATGTTTATTTAACTGGAGTAAAAAATAAAGAAACCACTTTTAATTTTGCAAAGCACAGAGAGGCTTCTGGTAAAAAAATGTGGTTGCGTTATGTTCTAATTCCTGGAATTACGGGTACAGACGAATTATTACATTCATTAGGAAACTATTTCAAGGATTATAAAACTATTGAAAAAATTGAAGTTCAGCCGTATCATAAATTAGGAATACATAAATGGGAAACTTTAGGTTGGGATTATAAACTAAAAGATGCCCGAGTGAATACGCAAGAGGAATTGGTACATGCTTACGAAATATTGAGTAAGTATTTTAAAGAAGTAAAAATTAACTAAAAGTGTTGAAAAATGCACTTATTAACTAAGCATAATTATAATGGGAAATATTAAATTAAAAAATCGTTGGTTAATTGCAGCTTCGGCCGTTGGAATACATATTTCAATTGGTTCGGTGTACGCATATTCTGTAATGACAAATCCGGTAAAGGATATTTTTGGAGTTGAAGGAAGCGATATTAAATGGGCATTTAAAATCGCGATTTTATTGTTAGGTCTATCTGCTGCTTTTTTAGGTAGGTGGGTAGAAAAAGTAGGTCCAAAAGTAAGTGGGACTACCGCAGGAATATTTTACGGAGTTGGAATCATAGGTTCTGGATTAGCTATTCAATTAGGGTCAATCACAATGTTCTATATCTGCTATGGAATTATTGGAGGAATCGGATTAGGCTTAGGTTATATAACACCCGTGAGTACTTTGGTTAAATGGTTTCCAGACAGAAGAGGATTGGCTACCGGTATGGCAATTATGGGATTCGGATTTGCAGCACTAATTTTTGGACCTGTAATGCAGTCTTTATTTGATTCAGTTGGTGTAGCGAACACTTTCTATATTTTGGGAGTTGTTTATATGGTCTTGATTCTTTCTTCTTCAAGTTATATTGAAAGACCACCAGAGGGTTATTTGCCAGAAGGCTTTAAACCAGGTGAAGGTAAAAAAATAAAAGCAGATATTTCGAATGTTACTGCCAATGAATCTTTAAAAACACCGCGTTTTTATTATATATGGATTATGATGTTCATTAATATTGCCTGTGGTATCGCAATTATATCATCTGCAAGCCCGATGATGCAAGAAAAATTAGGTTACACAGCAATGAAAGCCGCAGCAATGGTGGGATTGATAGGGGTGTTTAATGGTCTTGGTAGGATACTTTGGTCAAGTGCATCAGACTTTTTAGGAAGAGCAAATACGTATATTATTTTCTTTGCCTTTCAAATTTTAGCCTTTTATTTCTTGCCGAAAACCTCAACAGAAATTACCTTTTTAGTTGTGTTATTTACGGTGATTACTATGTATGGTGGAGGATTTGCAATGCTTCCTGCATTCTTAGGTGATTTATTTGGTACAAAACAATTAGGTGCAATTCACGGAATGGTTTTAGCAGCATGGGGAATAGCAGGTGTAGTTGGACCAACAATATATGATGTTGTAAAAAGGAATACAGGCTCTCTAAATGATACGCTAGAAGTCTTTGCAGCCCTGTTTGTTGTTGCACTGATTATTTCTATAATAATGAAAAAATCTATAACAAAAGCCTATAAAAATATTAAGGAGAATTATAAGCTTGAATCAGCTTAATTTCACAAATTTCTTCTTATGTAAAATCCCTCTTAAGTTATTTAAGAGGGATTTTTTAATTGTTTTCGGTTTTGTATTACTTACTCAAATGTTTATAAGCATTTTCAAAAGCTTCTATCCAAGGAGATACTTTATCATCTTTTCTGTCTTTTGGATAGTGTGCCCAATTCCACTGGAAAATAGAGCGTTCAATATGTGGCATCATAACTAAGTGACGACCTGTTTTGTCACACATCATTGCTGTATTATAATCTGATCCGTTCGGATTAGAAGGGTATGCCTCATAACCGTATTTACCTACAATATTATATTCCTCTTCATTCATTGGAAGGTTAAATTTACCTTCACCATGAGAAATCCAGACACCTAAAGTACTACCCGCTAAACTCGAAAGCATTATAGAGTTGTTTTCTTGAATAGTAACCGATGTAAATGAACTTTCGTGTTTATGAGAATCGTTGTGTAGCATTTTTCCGTGAACTTCATGTTCTGGATAAATAACTTCCAATTCCATGAATAATTGACAACCATTACAAATTCCTACAGATAAAGTATCTTCTCTTTTAAAGAAGTTTTTAAGCGCTGTATTTGCTTTCTCATTGTATAAAAATGCACCTGCCCAACCTTTGGCAGATCCTAATACATCTGAGTTTGAAAATCCTCCAACAGCACCAATAAATTGAATATCTTCTAATGTTTCACGACCTGAAATTAAATCAGTCATGTGAACATCTTTTACGTCAAATCCGGCTAAATGCATTGCGTTTGCCATTTCACGTTCAGAATTTGATCCTTTTTCTCTGATAACTGCTGCTTTTGGTCGTTTCCCACCATTGCGAGCAATCTCATTTAACTGACCTGAAAACTCCTTCGGAAAAACATAATCCAACGGTTGTTCTTTGAAATTATTAAATCGATCTGTTGCTAATTTTTTACCCGATTGCTTTTGATCTAATAGGTGAGAGGTCTTATACCAAATATCTCTGTGTTGTGGAATGTCGAATGACAAGTTTCGTTCTCCGTTGTCAATTGTTAATAAAGCTTCTGTTCCAACCTCACCAATATAATGCGCTTCGACTTCTGCATCGTTCATTGCATTTTCAAACGCTACATTGTCTTTTGCTTGAATAATAATTCCGCTATTTTCAGAAAACAATAGTTTTACAGTATCTTTTTCATTCAATGATGAAAGATCAATACTTGCTCCTAAATCAGTATCAGAAAAACACAATTCTAATAAAGTAGTTAAGATTCCACCCGCAGAAATATCATGTCCTGCAACAATATTTTTAGTCTTTATTTGATTCTGAATAGCATTGAACGCATTTTTAAATTTATCAGAATCTTTAATGTTCGGAGTTTCTTTACCAATCTTATTTTTAATTTGAGCAAAAGAACTTCCGCCTAATTTAAAATCATCATTCGATAAGTTGATATAATAGATGTTTCCACCATCTTTTTGTAAAACAGGCTCTATAACATTTGTAATATCGTTACAATGTGCTCCTGCTGATATAATAACTGTCCCCGGAGAAATAACATCTTCATTAGGGTATTTCTGCTTCATTGAAAGTGAATCTTTTCCTGTCGGAATGTTGATTCCTAATTCGATAGCAAATTGAGATACGGCTTCTACAGCGTTGTATAAACGAGCATCTTCGCCTTCATTTTTACAAGGCCACATCCAGTTTGCAGAAAGCGAAACAGATTTTAAATTATCTTCTAGTGGTGCCCAAATAAGGTTTGTTAATGATTCTGCAATCGCATTTCTTGAGCCTGCACGTTCGTCAATTAACGCACTAACCGGTGCATGTCCAACCGAAGTCGCAATTCCCTCTTTTCCGTTATAATCTAATGCCATCACACCTACATTATTCAAAGGTAACTGCAACGGGCCACATGTTTGTTGTTTTGCAACACGTCCTGAAACACAACGATCCACTTTATTGGTCAACCAGTCTTTACAGGCAACGGCTTCTAATTGCAGTACTTGAGCAATATAATCGTGAATATTTTCCTGTGAATATTCAATTTTTGAATATTTTCTTTGGATGGTTTTATCGTTCATAATAGTTTTAGGAGAACTCCCAAACATATCTTCCAAAGCAAAATCCATTGGTTTTTCACCAGTAGTTTTAGATTTAAAAGTAAAACGATCATCATTTGTTACATCTCCAACAGTGTACATTGGCGAACGCTCACGATCTGCAACACGATGTAATAGATCAATATCTTTTTGATTGATAACCAATCCCATTCGTTCTTGAGATTCATTACCAATTTTTTCTTTTGCTGATAGGGTAGGATCACCAACAGGTAATTTATCTAAGTCGATTAAACCACCAGTTTCTTCTACCAATTCTGACAAGCAATTTAAATGTCCACCTGCACCATGATCGTGAATAGAAATAATCGGATTTACATCACATTCAACCATTGCACGTATAGCATTTGCTGCTCGTTTTTGCATTTCTGGATTAGAACGTTGCACGGCATTTAGTTCAATTCCAGAACTAAACTCACCAGTATCTGCTGATGATACCGCAGCACCACCCATTCCAATTCTATAATTATCACCACCTAAAAGAACGATAG
>JAGLDM010000018.1 GCA_023145595.1 Flavobacteriaceae bacterium
GGAAACGTATGATTATGTTTCTTGCCCCTAAGAAAAAATAAAAAGCCTATCCCCGACCCTTTCCGAAGGAAAGGGAGATAGTAATAATATTAAGCAAGATAAAACAAAGAGAAATGCCTAAAATGAAAACAAAATCTAGTGCCAAGAAACGATTTAAAGTGACTGGCTCTGGAAAAATCAAAAGAAAGCATGCTTTTAAGAGTCACATTTTGACAAAAAAATCTAAAAAGCGTAAGCTAAGACTTACTCACGATGGTTTGGTACACAAATCTGACAAGAGTAACATCTTACAACAATTAACTTTGAAATAGAAGTTAGGAATTAGTTTAACCATGTGCTGGTGCTCAAATAAGTGTCTGAAATAAATTTAGACCGCCCATCATAAAACAAAAACATGAAATTATGCCAAGATCAGTAAATTCAGTTGCTTCAAGAGCTCGTAGAAAAAAGATATTGAAGCAAGCAAAAGGTTATTTTGGAAGACGTAAAAACGTTTACACAGTAGCAAAAAATGCGGTTGAAAAAGGGATGTTATATTCTTATAGAGACCGTAAAAACAACAAAAGAAACTTCCGCGGATTGTGGATCCAACGTATTAACGCTGGTGCACGCCAATTTGGAATGTCTTATTCTCAGTTTATGGGGAAAGTCAAAGCTAATAACATTGAATTGAACCGTAAAGTTCTTGCAGATTTAGCGATGAACCACCCAGAAGCTTTTAAGGCTGTTGTTGATAAAGTAAAATAGATTAGTTAAAACCTTGCTTATAATTTAAAGTCTCGAACGAAAGTTCGGGACTTTTTGTTTTTAACATGTTTCACAAAGCCCAATTACGGAATCAAAACAAGGGGTCAGGGATCAGTCGTAAAAGTTGTGGGATTAGTTTGTCAGGCAAAAATATTAGATAGCCTGAATAGAATTATAACTCCCCTGAACTGTGCTCTAAAGGCTTTAATTTTAGCATTAAATGATTCAGAGGAAGCATTGGCGCTACGATTATCAGAGTAGTTCAAAATGTTTTGATAATGTATAGACATAGTCCTAACTGTTGAATTAAAAGATTTAAAGCCAGACCGTATCACTTTCTCATACCATCTAGCTAATCTAAAAAAACCAATAGTTTTATCCTTCGTATTTTCAAAAATCCATGATAGATTTTGCGACAAATCATATGCTTTTCAAATATTTTCTTTAATGACTTAGCAGAGTAATCTGGAATTTTAAAAGTATAAAAACGTTTTACTTTCCCTCCATTTGTAAGTTACATAGCGCATACAACCGTTTTTTGGGTGCTATCATAACTTCTGCCTGGTTTTCCTTCTTCATATCCACCAACTACATATTCATCAACATTAACATTGCCTTTCATAGGGAAATCCTCACTTGATTTCATGGCTTCACTCACGTACTTTATTCATAATCCATCCCAAACTTTATAAAAAGATTTCCAAAAAACGAAACTAAAAAAAAATATAATTTACAACTAACATATTTATTAAAGTAGTACTTTTGCATACTTATAATAATTTGAAATTTTATGAAGCCTATTACTAAAGAAACCTATATAAATTGGTATAAAGACATGCTGTTTTGGAGAAAGTTTGAAGACAAACTTGCAGCGGTTTATATTCAACAAAAAGTGCGCGGATTCTTACATCTATACAATGGTCAAGAAGCTGTCTTAGCTGGAGCACTACACGCAATGGAGTTGGGAAAAGATAAAATGATTACAGCATATCGTAATCACGTTCAACCAATTGGTATGGGCGTTGACCCAAAACGTGTTTTTGCGGAATTATATGGAAAAGTAACGGGAACTTCTCAAGGTATGGGTGGCTCTATGCATATTTTTTCTAAAGAAAAAGGATTTTATGGAGGTCACGGAATTGTAGGTGGTCAAATTCCATTGGGAGCAGGAATTGCTTTTGCAGACAAATATTTTGAACGTGACGGTGTAACCCTTACTTATTTTGGTGATGGTGCTGCAAGACAAGGAACGCTACACGAAACCTTTAACATGGCCATGTTGTGGAAACTACCCGTAGTTTTTATCGTTGAAAATAATGGGTATGCTATGGGAACATCGGTAGAAAGAACTGCAAATCACAATGATATTTGGAAATTAGGTTTGGGTTATAAAATGCCTTCTGGCCCTGTTGACGGAATGGATCCTGTTGCGGTTGCAGAAGCAATGTCGGAAGCTATTGATAGAGCTAGACGTGGTGATGGACCAACATTCTTAGAAGTAAGAACCTATAGATATAGAGGTCATTCTATGTCTGATGCACAACATTACAGAACCAAAGACGAAGTTGCTGAATACAAAAAATTAGATCCTATTACTCAGGTTTTAGAAATTATTAAAGAAAAAAATTATTTAACGCAAGACGAGATAGATGCAGTTGCTATAGATGTAAAAGCACGCGTTCAAGAATGTGTTGATTTTGCTGAAGAATCTCCATACCCAGAAACACAACAATTATACGATATGGTGTACGAACAAGAGGACTACCCTTTTATTAAACACAGATCGTAAAAACTAATAAAACATAAGTTCCAAATTCCAAATATTATAGTACAACTTATTGGAGTTTAAAAATTGAAATTTGGAATTTATTTAATTTAAAAAATTAAATCTTTATGGCAATAATTATAACAATGCCCAAATTAAGTGATACAATGACGGAAGGAGTTGTAGCTAGCTGGTTGAAAAAAGTTGGAGATAAAATTGAAGAAGGTGACATCCTTGCAGAAATTGAAACTGACAAAGCGACCATGGAATTTGAAGCTTTTGATGAAGGATATTTATTATATATTGGACTTCACGAAGGAGATACTGCTCCTGTTGATTCACTATTAGCAATTATTGGTGATGAAGGTGAAGATTTTTCAGCCTTACTTGAGGGTGAGAATACTGAAAGTGAAACTGTTGCTACTTCCGAAGAAAAAACAGAAGAAACACAAAATATTTCATCTACAGAAAACGTAGTTGAAACAAGTGAGCCTGAGATTCCTGAAGGAATTGAAATCGTAACCATGCCTCGCTTAAGTGATACCATGACAGAAGGAACTGTAGCCACTTGGTTGAAACAAGTTGGAGATACCATTGCTGAAGGTGATATCTTAGCAGAAATAGAAACCGATAAAGCAACCATGGAATTTGAATCTTTTAACGAAGGTACTTTGTTATATATAGGACTTCAAGAAGGAGATACTGCACCCGTTGATTCGCTCTTAGCGATTATTGGCGAAGCTGGCACAAACGTTGACAGCATCGTAAGTAGTTTTAGTACAGCCGCAAAATCAGAAACTGCAGCTCCTGTTAAAGAAACTCCAAAAACTGCTCCGAAACAAGAAACAACTGCTGCTCCTTCAAAATCTGAAGTAAGTATGCCAACCGCAAAAGCAACCAACGAAAAAGTAGTGGCTTCTCCTTTGGCAAAAAAATTAGCAGAAGAAAAAGGAATTAACTTATCGTTAATGCAAGGTACTGGTGATCACGGACGTATTATTAAACGTGATGTAGAAAATTATGTTCCTGCTGCCACAAACGCTTCTGGAACGGTCGCTAAATTTGTTGCTGCTGGACAAGAAGATTTTGAAGAAATTAAAAACTCTCAAATGCGTAAGGCGATTGCCAAAGCATTGACTGCCTCAAAATTCTCTGCACCTCATTATTATTTAGCTGTTGAATATGATATGGATAATGCAATCGCATTTAGAAATCAATTCAACTCAATTCCAGATACTAAAATATCATTTAACGACATCGTTGTAAAAGCATGTGCTTTGGCATTGCGTCAACATCCACAAGTGAATTCTCAATGGTTTGATGACCGAATGAAATTGAATAATCATGTTCATATCGGTGTTGCTGTTGGTATAGATGATGGCTTGGTTGTACCTGTAGTTAAATTTGCAAACGAGCAAACCCTACCTCAAATTGGTGCTGCTGTTCGAGATTTTGCTAAAAAAGCTAGGAACAAAAAATTAGTTCCTGAAGAAATGCAAGGAAGCACTTTTACCATTTCTAATTTAGGAATGTTTGGTATCGATAGTTTTACATCAATTATAAATCAACCGAATTCTGCTATTTTATCAGTAGGTTCTATTGTTCAAAAACCAGTTGTTAAAAACGGGGAAATAGTTGTTGGAAACACCATGAAATTAACATTGGCTTGTGACCACAGAACGGTAGATGGTGTTACAGGAGCATTATTCTTACAAACGCTAC
>JAGLDM010000180.1 GCA_023145595.1 Flavobacteriaceae bacterium
ATACCTGACACTAAATACCAGATACCTTTTCCATCGCTTTTTCAATCGCTATTTCAACTATACTCATATCTTCATCACTCAAAGCCGATGATAAAAACCATGCTTCAAATTGAGAAGGTGGCAAAAACACGCCGTTATGAATCATTTCCCAAAAGAATATTCCGAATTTTTCGGTATCACTTGTTTGTGCTAATGTAAAATCAGTTACTACTTCATTCGTGAAAAACGGATTAATCATAGAACCAAAACGGTTCACTGTCAAATCAACATTATATTTCTTGGCTGAATATAACAAAAACCCTTCAATTTTTTCTGCGTTTGAATTAAATTCAGCATACGGATCTTGCTTTTTCAATTCAGTTAAAGTCGCAATTCCAGATGCCATTGCAATCGGATTACCAGACAAAGTTCCTGCCTGATACATGGCTCCTAACGGCGACACCATTTCCATAATTTCATTACGCGCACCATAAGCACCAACCGGAAAACCTCCACCAATTACTTTACCTAAACAGGTAATATCTGCTTGCACATCAAACAATTCTTGGGCTCCACCAAATTTTGAACGAAAACCTGTCATTACTTCATCTGCAATCAATAAAATTCCGTTTGTTTCACACAAACTTTTCAATTCTTTTAAGAAATTATTCTGTGGAATCACAACACCCATATTTCCGCCAACCGGCTCAATAATAATGGCCGCAATATCTTTATTTTCGTCAATATGTTTTTGAACAGATGCTAAATTATTATACTCAGCAATTAAGGTATTTTTCACTGCATCGTTTGGCACCCCTTTACTTCCTGGAATACTCAAAGTTGCCAATCCTGAACCTGCTGCCACTAACAAAGCATCGGAATGCCCATGGTAACAACCTGCAAATTTTATGATTTTATCGTGACCCGTAAATGCTCTTGCCAAACGCAAAGCACTTAATACCGCTTCTGTTCCTGAACTTACAAATCTTACTTTATCCATACCCGGAAAAGCATCGCAAACAATTTTTGCTAATATGATTTCATTTTCTGTAGAGGCTCCAAAAGTGTAACCGTTTTTCAAGGATTTCTTTATAGCCTTTTGAACTTTTTTATGTCGATGCCCTAAAATCATTGGACCATAAGACAATACTAAATCTACATATTCATTATTATCAACATCAATGATTTTTGATCCTTTTGCTTTCTTTATAAACAATGGATTACCACCCACAGAGGCAAATGCTCTTACAGGAGAGTTTACAGCTCCTACTAAATTTACGAGTCCTTGATTGTATAGTTTTTCTGATTTTTTGAATTGCATATTTAATTTATTTAAACGTGTAATTGTTTATTTGTGTAATTGTTCTAATACAATTCCGATAATTATTGGAACCGTTCAGTAAACAGTTAAACAATTTAACTTTTTAACAATTTTCTGGCTACTTCCTTAGCAAAATAAGTGATAATTATATCTGCTCCTGCTCTTTTCATTGACAGTAACGATTCCATCATTACCTTTTCACCATCTATCCAACCTTTTTCTGCTGCGGCTTTTATCATTGCGTATTCTCCACTTACATTATAACACGCAATGGGTCTATCAAAATTATTCTTTAAATCACGAACAATATCTAAATACGATAATGCTGGTTTTACCATTAAAACATCTGCACCTTCTTCATCATCAAAAGTTGCTTCACGCATGGCTTCATCCCTATTCGCCGGATCCATTTGATAGGTTTTACGATCTCCAAAACTTGGAGCCGAATCTGCCGCATCTCTAAAAGGGCCATAATATGCCGATGAATATTTTACCGAATATGCCATTATTGGCAAGTCAACAAATCCTGTGTTATCCAATGATTCACGAACCATAGCAACCGTACCGTCCATCATACCAGAAGGGGCAATCATATCTGCTCCAGCCTGCGCATGCGAAATGGCTTGCTTTGCTATATTGACTAAAGTTGCATCGTTATCAACATCTTTATCGTGAATAATTCCGCAATGACCATGAGAAGTATATTCACAAAAACACACATCTGTTACGACATATAAACTCGGATAATTTTTCTTGATAAATTTAATTGCTTGCTGAATAATTCCGTTATCATTCCAAGTTTCTGTTCCTTCATCATCCTTTTCACTCGGAATGCCGAATAATAAAACGGAAGGTATATTTAGGGAAACAACTTCATCTAATTCCTTTGAGATTCTATCTAAAGAAAAACGTTTAATTCCGGGCATTGAAACAATTTCTGTTTCTATATTTTCACCTTCTTCAATAAATAACGGGTAAATTAAATCATCAACAGATAGTTTAGTTTCTCTAACTAATCGTCTTATGTTTTCCGATTTACGAAGTCTTCTTGTTCTATTCATAATTTGTTCTTCATTAAACACTTCGACAGGCTCAGTGTGACAACCCTATTTTTTGAAGTTATTGAAAGTACCTATTCACCGATTTAATCACATTTTCAATAGAAGGTAATTCTGAAACTTCCACTTTTTTAAAGTGCTTTCTTGCTTCGACAGCTGTTGTTTCTCCAATGCAAAATGCAACTGCCTTTGTATCTGAATTATCATTTAGATAACTTTCAATTCCAGATGGACTATAAAATAATATTCCATCAAAAGTAGATTCAAATTTACGTTCGTTTAGAATTGTTCGATACGCCTCAAATTCATTTATTGCAATATTATTTTCTGAAAGAGTTATACTTAATTCATCCCTTTTCAAATTCCCACAGAAATAAGTCACTTCTTCCATTCTCATTTTCACAATGAACTTGGCCAATTCCTTTGCTGAGTTTTCAACATGAGTCACTTTCCCAATCTTCCTTTCAATCAACCGTTTGGTTCTACGCCCAACACAATAGATGTTTTCAAAATCCAATTCAGACGGCGCAAAATTATGCAATAAAGACTCCACCCCATTCTTACTTGTAAGAATTACATTTTTTATTTTATTCTTAATCAATCCTGGCTTTAAACGATTGTATCTTATTGCGATAAAATCACTCATTTCTATACCAATCGTATCTGACAATAAATCTGTTTGATCGCTTGAAAGTTGTTTTGTAGATAATATTTTTATTGATTTAGGACCTGTAGCATCGGCAATCATCAATTTCTTACCTCCACGCTGTAAAATATCTTCAGCACAACGTCTCCCTAAGTCTTTTGAGTTTACTCTGTAACAAAGGTTGTCCATTTCAATTTTTTTCTTCCCATCAAGACTAAATAACGCTCCTTTAAAAACAATCTGTTCGTCTTTAAAAAACGCTAAAGCACCTATTGGCGCAGAGCAACCACCCTCTAAAACATGGAGAAATTGACGCTCTATATGTGCGCAAATCTCAGTTTCTTCATGGTTCAATTCTTTACAAACTTCCAGCAGTTCGTTATTTGTACCCAATGCTGCAACCATCACAACTCCTTGAGCTGGTGCAGGAATCATCCAATCTAATACCACATGGTTTTTAGGTAATAATTTCACGCGATGCAATCCGGCTTGAGCAAAAACAGCTCCGTTCCAATCGCTATCATCTAATTTTTGCATGCGTGTTTGCACATTACCACGCAAACCAACAATAGTATGTGTGGGGTGCTGATGTAACCATTGTGCTTTACGACGTAAACTGCCTGTTGCAATAACCGCTTGGTGTTGATGTAAAAACTCTTCGTTATCTTTAAAAACCAAAACATCTAAAGAGCCTCCTCGTTTTAAAACGGCTGCTTGAACAACATTTTCTGGTAAAACAGTAGGAACATCTTTCATAGAATGCACCGCAATATCTATAGTTCCATTCAACAAAGCAATGTCTAAATTTCTGGTAAAAACACCTGTTATTCCAAGTTCATAAAGTGGTTTCTTGAGGTCTAAATCACCTTGAGAGTCAATTTTTATGATTTCTGAAGTGTGACCTAATTCTTCCAATTGTCTGGCAGCTGTATTCGCTTGCCAAAGTGCTAATTCACTTGATCGTGTTCCTATTCTAATTTTCATTCTCAACTTCTATATTATTAAAAACCTTTCTCATAACCGCAATACTTTGCGAAGGAGATGTGTTTTCATCTTTTAGGTGTTTGACAAATTGTGTAGTTATTTTCTGGATGAACCTTGAAGTAATCATTTCTGCTTGATCAACATCAAACCCTGTAACTTTTTTTCTATGAAAGTTAATTTCGTTTTTTTGAATTTCCTCTAAAGATTTCTTTAAAGCAGTAATTGCTGGCGTATATCTTCTATGTTCTAACCAGTCTTCAAACTCTCCAATATACTTGTTTATAATCAAATCTGCTTTCGGAATTTCACGTTCACGCATGGCTAATGTCTCGTCGGTTATAGCAGACAATTCATCTACATTTACTAACGAAATATTTTTATAATCATTAATACCTTCGGCAACATTCTTGGGCATTGACAAATCTAATATTAGCATTTCCTTTGATTCTGAAATCATTGATTTCGTAATTGTAGGCTCAGGTGCTCCTGTAGAAACAATTAATATATCAGTTTTTTCAATTTCTTCTGACAAGTCTGAAAAGTCTGCAATTCTAATTCCGCTATTTTCTCTAGCAAACTCTTCTGCCTTTGATACGGTACGGTTTACTAAACAAACACTTTTATTCTTGGTATATTCTGCTAAGTTTTTACAGGTATGCTTCCCCATTTTCCCTAGCCCAAATACTAAAATATTTTTGGAATTATAATCGGGTAAGTTCTTGATAATATACTGAACAGCAGCATAAGAAACAGAAGTCGTTCCTGAACTCAGTTTTGTTTGATTCTTAACTTTTTTACTTGCTTGAAGCACTAAGTTGGTCAAACGCTCTAGATAAGGATTCGTAGCATTTAAATTCTTTGCCTCTTTTAAGGCTTGCTTGAATTGCCCTACAATCTCATAATCTCCCAATATTTGACTTTCTAATCCTGTAGCCAATCTGAATAAATGCAAAATAGTTTCTTGCCTTTTATAAACACTAGAAACTTTAATAAATTCATCAACAGAACCGTTTGAATATTTACAAAGTAGCTTGATTAGTTGAAACGGATGTTCCGCAAAACCAGTTATCTCTGTTCTATTGCAAGTCGATAATACAAAAAGCCCCTCAATTCCACTATTTTTTGCTTCTTCTAAAAGCAACAATTGATTTTCTTTTGTAATACTAAATCTACCACGAGTTAAAATATCGGCTTTTTTGTAGTTAAGCCCAACATTGTATAGTTTTTGTGATAAATTTTTTAAGTCCATAAAATAAGATGTCAAATAAATATCGCCAAAAGTACCAAGGTCAAAACTATAAAAACATCGACAAAAGAACTTTTTATGTCGATGTTTGATTATTTTACTAATTTAGACTCATTATAAATAAAGACCCAAACACCTCATACATAACAAAATAATAACATAAATAAGACTTATACATGACGAGTATCATATCAAAATACACCTAACAAATATAACAAATGCGTAAATCAACTTAGATTAAAAGTGTATTTTTGCATAATAAAACACGCTTTTTACTTCAAAATATCGCTATGAATTTTAAACCAATTATTCGGGAAAACAACGACAAAAGTCCTGATTTTTTTCATAAAGAGTCTGGTCGCGTTTCTATCTTACATCTAAAGAACACGTCCGATAAAAAAGAAACCTATTTTCATCCTTTAGAAAATAATTACATTCAACTTTACTTTTGTTTGAACGAAAAGGCTTCAATTACCTTTAATATGGAGCATTGCAAAATAGAATTACAAGCAACAGAATCTGGATTAATCTATTACAAAGAAAATGAATCTAATTTACTTTTTGAGTTAGAAGAAAATGCAGAACTGGCTATTGTCTTGATTCCTCTAAAGCATTTTCACTCTCTATTTGCACATGAAGATAATTCTTATTTCAACTTTGAAAATATTAAATTAGGGAAGCCTATTATCGAAACTCGACCCACAAGCACCTCTGTTCAAGCCATCATACATCAACTTTTTAATCAAAAAATAAACGACTCCTTAAAGTCATTATATGTAACAGGAAAAATCTACGAATTACTAAGTCTCTATTTTAGTTTTTCAGATGATAATGACACAGAACAATGCCCGTTTATGGCTGATGACGAAACTGTTTTAAAAATAAAAAAAGTAAAAGATATTATTATTGCTGAAATGGTTTCTCCTCCAAGTTTAGAAGAACTGTCTAAAATGGTGGGACTCAATATCAAAAAATTAAAAATAGGGTTCAAAGAACACTATGGATTACCAGTTTTCACATTCTTGTTTCATTATAAAATGGAACATGCCAAAAAATTATTATCTCAAAAAGGAAACAATGTAAATGAAGTTGCTTTACAAGTAGGATACACCACTTCAAGTCATTTTATTGTTGCCTTTAAAAAGAAATTTGGTATCACACCAAAACAATTCACCAAACAAGAAATTAATTAAATAAAACGAGCATGCAAAAAACTATATCACCTACGGGGCGACTATTAGCGAAAAGCATATGACCTTATAAAATAAGAAGAAGCACATGAAGGGAGTATTAATTATTAATTTAGGTTCACCAGATAGCACAAGCACCAAAGATGTGCGAAAATATTTAGATGAATTTTTAATGGACGAACGTGTTATAGACATGCCGTACTGGAAACGATTTCTACTCGTAAAAGGAATTATTCTAAATACAAGACCAAAAAAATCTGCAGCTGCTTATAAAAAAATATGGTGGAAAGAGGGTTCTCCTCTAGAGGTTATTTCTGAACAATTTACCAATAAATTACGTAGTGAAATTGATATTCCAGTTGCTTTGGGAATGCGTTACGGATCAATGAGCATGGAAAAAGCTTTTCAAGAATTGGTAGACCAAGGAGTAACAGATATTTTTATGATTCCGATGTACCCGCATTTTGCAATGAGCAGTTATGAGACTGTTGAAGTGAAAGCAAAAGAAATTATTTCTAAAAATCATCCACAATTAAAATTGGAATTGTTTCCTGTTTTTTACAAGGAACCAAATTATATCAAAGCGATGGTTTCAAATATTGAAAACCAGTTAAAAGGTGTAGATTATGAGCATATTTTATTTTCGTACCACGGACTTCCAGAGCGCCATATTTTATTAGCCGACACAACAAAATCACATTGTAAATTAGATGGAAGTTGTTGTGACAAACCTTCAGTTGCGCATAAAACATGTTACAGGCATCAATGCTTTGAAACAACAAAAGAAATTGTAAAACAATTAGATCTTAAAGGGAAAACCTATAGTAATTCCTTTCAATCAAGATTGTTAAAAGACCCGTGGATCAAACCATATACTGATCAAGAGTTTGAACGTTTTCCGAAAGAAGGCATTAAAAAAATAATTGTTATCACCCCTGCATTTACCGTAGATTGTTTAGAAACTTTGGAGGAAATTGCGATGGAAGGGAAAAAACAATTCTTAGATGCTGGTGGTGAGAAGTACAAGCACATCAAATGCATGAACGATAATGATGATTGGGTTAATGTTGTTGCAAATTGGACAAAAAATTGGCAACAAAAATAATTAGTTACCTTTGAAACTAGCTAAAAAATAAAATCATAGACTTATGGATTTTCTTTACTTAAAATCACTTCACATTATCTTCGTAGTTACTTGGTTTGCTGGACTATTTTACATCGTTCGTCTATTTATTTATCAGGCTGAAGCCGAAAAAAAACCAAGTCCAAATAAAGAAATATTACAAGCACAGTATAAATTAATGAGTTGGCGTTTGTGGTATATCATTACATGGCCATCGGCTATTTTAGCAAGTGCTTTTGCGGTTTGGATATTAGTCCAAACCCCTAGTTATTTAGGCATGAGTTGGATGCTAATCAAACTTGGCTTTGTAGGTTTATTAATTCTTTACCATTTATTTTGCCAACGAATTTTTAGTCAGTTTCAAAAAGATATTATAACCTTTGGCTCTTTCAAACTAAGAATGTTTAATGAAATTTCCACAATTTTACTGTTTGCTATAGTCTTTTTGGTAGTATTAAAAAGTACCATTGACTGGATTTGGGGTACTGTAGGAATTATCGGAATCGGAATTTTATTAATGTTGGGAATTAAACTCTACAAAAGAATCAGAAACAAAGAAGAGTTGGATTAATTTTCAAAGACGAAAACTTCTCCTCTACTTTTAGAATTATTACTTCCTATAATATAATTTGTATTCCTTGGGTGTATTTTAAAGGTAATTCCTTGATTTTTTAAGTACGAAATATTTGAAATAATCTCTTTGTAAGAAATGCTATTATTATCAAATACAATCTCTTTAATACCATTTGATTTTACAAAATCTCTTAAACCCTGTACATTATCTTCCGCCAAAAAACGAAATAACTTTGATTTTGAATTACATACTCTTTTCAACTTCTCATATACCTTATCATCTTTACCACAATACACAATTGATTCTGGAAGCACTGATGGTTTCTCTTTCCCATTACTTCGCTGCAATGCCTTTAAAAGATACCAAATATTAATCCCTACATACATCACCAAATCGTATAGTCGATTTACTTTAAAATGTTCTCTGTAAAAAATATCCATGGCTTCATGAAAATGTCCTAGCCGCTTAGCATCTCTAATTGTACTCTCTCCTTTATAATGAATAACCTTAGAATCAGCATAATAATAATTCTGATACCCTTTATTTAAAATCTTATAAC
>JAGLDM010000181.1 GCA_023145595.1 Flavobacteriaceae bacterium
AAGAATTAGAACACGGACATGCATTAATTGTAAAAAGAAATGGAGATACAAGTGTACAGCCCATTTTAGAACAATTACCAAAAAAAGCCTGCTCATTTGAACGCATCTATTTCTCTCGCGGAAGTGATGCTGATATCTATCAAGAACGTAAAGCCTTAGGGAAAAATGTATTTCCTCAAGTTTTGAAATCAATTGACAATGATGTAGAAAACTCTGTTTTCTCGTTTATTCCGAATACGGCAGAAACCTCTTTCTACGGAATGTTTGAAGCTGCAGAAGATTCTTTGAATCAACAAAAAACAGCAAAATTATTAAACGGAAATCATAAATTATCAGCAAAAGAAGTCACTGACCTTTTATCGGTTAGACCAAGAATGGAAAAAATTGCAGTTAAAGACGTAAAATTACGTACGTTTATTGCTGATGATAATTCACGTGATGATTTAGTTGCTCATGTTTATGATGTTACTTACGGAGTGGTAAAACCTACCGATAATTTGGTGATTATTGACGATAGTATTGTTAGAGGAACTACCTTGAAAATGAGTATTATCAAAATATTAGATCGATTAAGTCCAAAGAAAATAATTGTTGTTTCTTCTGCTCCCCAAATTCGTTATCCAGATTGTTACGGAATTGATATGGCGAAAATTGGAGACTTTATTGCTTTTAAAGCAACCGTTGAATTACTAAAAGACACGAATCAATTAGGAATTATTGACGACGTTTATAAAAAGTGTTTGGCTCAAAAGGGCTTAAAGGATAATGAAGTTCAAAATTTTGTAAAAGAGATTTACGCACCGTTTACCGATGATGAAATTTCAAATAAAATTGCAGAAATGTTGAAAACAAAAGACATTACATCTGATATTGAAGTGATTTATCAAACGGTTGATAATTTACACAAAGCTTGTCCAGATCACAAAGGAGATTGGTATTTTACAGGAGATTACCCTACTCCGGGTGGGAATAGAGTCGTGAATTTAGCCTTTATCAATTATTACGAAGGTAATTCTGGCAGAGCTTATTAGACCGTTAGAATTTTTTAGTTATAATCAAAAAATCCCGAAGTAAAACTTCGGGATTTTTATTTATACTTAGAAAAAAAGTGTTTTTATTTTGCTGCAGCAAATCTCTTTGCAACTTCGTTCCAGTTAATCACATTAAAAAATGCTTGAATATAATCTGGTCT
>JAGLDM010000182.1 GCA_023145595.1 Flavobacteriaceae bacterium
CGCCTCTAAACCCTTTTGTATTTATATTGAATATATCTTCAGTAGTTTTTATTTTTGAAGTAGCATGTCTTTCGAATGCCATTCTAGCATCCGTTGTACTCATTCCTTTGCCATTATCAATAACTTGGATTAGAGTTTTACCTGCCTCCTTAACTAATAGTTTGATATTATCTGCACCCGCATCAATTGCATTTTCGAGCAATTCTTTTACTACAGATGCTGGTCGTTGCACGACTTCACCTGCTGCAATTTGATTTGCAACATGATCTGGTAAGAGTTGAATAATGTCTGACATTAAAACAAGGTGTGAAGTTCTAGAATGTATGCTGCGATTCCGGATAAAAGAGCAATGATAATCACTAAACGTCTGTTTGCACTTCTGTTAGAAACGGCCTTTGTACTTTTTACCCAATTATTTTTAAGGTTATTTTTCGTCAATGTAATTCCGCCCTCGCTTTTTGCGTTACCTGAAGCTTGTTGTTCTTTTTTTAAATTTGCGATGCGTTCTTTCCGCTCGTCATAATAACGAGGCTTGTAGTCAAAAACATAGAATTTACTAGGCTTAAACGCTTTACCGAACATGTATTTTAAAATAAATAATTAGGCTTCAAAGTTAAAGAAATATTAATTGCTATCAAGTTTTGATAGCAATTAATATTTCCTGCTTCTGCGAACAGTTTTTAGAAGAAAGTCTAGTGAATTCCGCTATACATCTAGCCAAGAACAGCCATCTTAATTGCCGCCACAGCACATTCACAACCTTTGTTTCCTAACTTACCACCAGAGCGATCAATAGATTGCTGCATGGTATTATCGGTAAGTACACAAAAAATGGTTGGAATATCGTATTGAAGATTCAAATCTTTAATTCCCTGAGAAACTGCATCACACACAAAATCGAAATGCTTGGTTTCTCCCTGAATTACAGTTCCTATGGCAATCACAGCATCCACTTTTTGCGTTTGCAACATTTTTTTACAACCAAAAATCAATTCATAACTCCCAGGAACATCCCATCGAATGATATTTGATTCCGATACCCCGTTTTCCATTAAGGTATCTTTGGCACCATTAAAAAGTCCTTCTGTAATATTTTCATTCCATTCAGAAACAACAATCCCAAACCGAAGATTTTTCGCGTTTGGGATTGTTGTTTTATCGTAATCTGATAAATTTGTTGTTGCCATTAGTTCAAATTATTTTGAATATTTAGCCTTATTAATATAGATATCAATATTTTTTGCTTCTTCAGATTTTGGATACGAAGATTTAATTTTTTCAAATAAACTCAATGCTTTTGATGGGTCTTTTAACTCTAAAGCGGTATTTCCTGCTTTGAATAAAAACAACGGACTCGTAAATGCATTATCTTGTAAACTAGCGGCTTTCTCATAATAAGAAAGTGCATCTTCTAACTGGTCTAATTCAGCAAAAGCATCACCAATTGCACCTTCCGCAACAGGTCCAATATTTAAATCATCCGAAGAGAATTTTTCTAAATACTCAATTGCCTCATGATATTTATTCATTCTTAAATAAGAGATTCCTGCGTAGTAATTTGCTAAATTCCCTGATTTTGTTCCAGAATATTCATCTGCAATATCAATAAAACCAAATTTACCTTCACCACCTTCAAGACCTAACACAAAAAGTGAATCTGCAGAAACACTACTGATTATAGCCTGATTGAAATATTTTTTAGGAAAAGCCAATTCATCTGCTGCTGCCTTTTCACCAGGAGTAACAATATATTTTTGGTACCCTAAGAACCCTAATATAACAACAACAACAACTCCTAAAATAATAAAAATATTTTGCTGATTTTTAATTACCCAATCCTCAGATCGTGAAGCGGTTTCATCCAGTGTATTAAAAACTTCTGCTGTAGTACTATTTTGTTCTAATGCAGATTTTTTTTCAATATGTTCACCTTTAATTTTATTTCCTCTTTTTTTATAAGTCGCCATTATCTTCTTTAAATTTATACACGCAAAAGTATGATTTTTTATTGGAAAGTAAAAGAGCTATATCTGCATAAATTTCAATAAATTTCAGCATTCATTTTGAATCCCTGTAAAATAATGCATTTAAAAAAAATTTCTCTTTTAAATTTTAAAAATTTCGAATCACAATCCTTTGATTTTGAGAAGAAAGTGAATTGTTTTGTCGGCGATAATGGCGTTGGAAAAACAAATGTTCTGGATGCTATATATTACCTTTCTTTTGGAAAAAGTTACTTCAATTCGGTTGCAAGTCAGAATATTCGACACAATCAAGATTTTTTTATGATTGAAGGCGAATATGATATTAATGACAGAAACGAGACTATAATTTGTAGCCTAAAAAGAGGATCAAAAAAAATAATTAAGCGTAATGACAAGGAATATGATAAGTTTTCTGAACATATTGGTCATTTACCTTTGGTTATAATTTCACCTGCAGACCGTGATTTGATTGTTGAAGGAAGTGATGTTCGTAGAAAGTTTATGGACAGTGTCATTTCGCAATCAGACAAAAAGTATTTAAAAACATTGATTAATTACAACAAGGTATTGCAACAGCGTAACGCTCTATTAAAATACTTTGCAGCAAACAGAACCTTTGATACGCTCAATCTAAAGGTATATGATGAGCAACTAGAGCAACTTGGAACCTCAATTTATGAAAAGCGTAAAACTTTTTTAGAAACCTTTATCCCTATTTTTAGAGAACGGTATAAAGTAATTACAAATGGCAAAGAATCGGTAGGTTTAAACTATAAAACACAACTTTCTGATGGCAGCCTTACCAGTTTATTGACAGCCAATTTAGATAGAGACCGAATGCTACAATACACAAGTGTAGGCATCCATAAAGATGATTTACTTTTTGAAATTGATGGCTTTTCAACGAAGAAATTCGGAAGTCAGGGGCAACAGAAGTCTTTTTTAATCGCTTTAAAATTGGCTCAATTTGAGTTTATTAAAAATTTAGCAAAAAAGAAACCTATATTATTACTAGATGATATCTTTGATAAATTAGATGACACTAGAGTTTTACAAATTATTTCTTTGGTAAATAAAGATAGTTTCGGACAATTATTTATAAGTGACACACATAAAGAACGCACCGAAGAAGTTGTAAAAAGAACAAATCAACCCTATAAAATATTCAAATTATAATGGCAAAAAAAGAAAATGAATACATGCACATGCAGGATTTGATGAAAGTTGTTATCAAACAAAACAACTTAACCAAAGGAATGAACCAAATGAGTGTTAAAGACGTTTGGGGTAGTTTAATGGGTAATGGTGTCCTGAATTATACTGAGAGTGTTCAATTACAAAACAAAACACTTATTGTAAAACTAAAATCTTCTGTACTTCGTGAAGAGTTAGGCTATGGAAAAGAAAAAATTATAAAAATGCTCAACGAAGAATTGGGTCAAGAATTAATTACAAAATTATTATTGGCTTAATTTAAACTCTGTCTGTTCATTTTTTGTCATGTTTTCTGTTTGAATAAAATTAATAATTATTTCTACTCAGACAGAGTTGAGTTTACAGTCCCAATATTTAATGATAAAAATCTAATTCTCCATGTAATCTTGCCATGTAACTAGAATAAATTTTTCCTTCCCAAATTCCTTGTGTTTTAAAAAACCGTATTCATAAACGAACAAATACACATCTCCTTTTGTGTTTTTCCAATAATGTGTAAAAAAGTTAGGGTTAAACCCTAACTCTATTAATTTATTCGAGCGCACAATAGCTTTACCTGCTTTATTGAACGCTTTTAAGATTTTCCTGTTTAGTTTTAATTGATTATCAACTTGAATATAAAATCTTGGAGTTCCTTCAATTGATTTTCTATAATGATAAGAACTTTTACAGTGAGCATCACAAAACACTTTATCTGATCTACCTTGCAAATTACTATTACATGCCAAACACTTTCTAGACTCCATAATCTCTAATTAACTGAATATTATACGCATACTATACGTGTAATGTACGAATATATTATTTATTACTTCTATTTTTAAACAAAAAACCATGCAACGTAAGCAGCACATCACATTAAAACATCTATTAGTTGAAAATAATCATTGTATAGGATTAAAATTCTATGCAAATAAAACCATTCAAATCATTATTAAAGAACTTAATAATATTAAATGGAGCACAGAATTTACGATGTATTATGTTCCTAACAACAAAACGAACTTAGATCAGATTTTTTCATTATTCAAAGGGATTGTTTGGATTGATACGCAGTATTTCTATGAGAAAACAAGGGCGAAACAATTGAATGAAACCTTTGATGCTTCTTGGGTGAAATCAAGGAGTCGCCCTGATAATTTTAAATTTTGTCCAGATAATTATCTCCAAAAATTAGAACTAAAAAAGTACGCAAACAATACTGTTAAAACCTATGTTTCTTGTTTTGAAGACTATTTAAATCATTACAGCAATATAGATGTAAATGCATTGGATGAAAATGATGTTAGAAATTATTTAGAGTATTTAATTAAGACGGATCGGTCAGATTCATATATAAATCAGGCTATCAATAGTATAAAGTTTTACTATGAAACAGTTCTTGGCTTACCTAACAGGTTTTATAGTATTGAGAGACCTCGCAAAAAAAGAAAACTTCCAGTAGTTTTATCTAAAGAAGATGTTTCATCAATCATAGCAAGTTCCAACAACCTAAAACACAAATGTATCATAAGTCTTTTGTATTCTGCTGGCTTAAGACGGTCAGAATTAATCAATTTAAAACTTAAAGATATCGAAAGCAAAAGAATGCTTATAAGGGTACAAAATGCTAAAGGAAATAAAGATAGATATACTCTGCTGTCCGAGACTGTTCTGAAGGATTTGAGGGTTTATTATAAACAATACAGACCTAAAGTCTATCTGTTTGAAGGACAAACAAAAGAGCAATACAGCCCCAATAGTGTGGGAAAAGTAGTTTCAACCGCTGCAACCAAAGCAGGCATTAGAATACCAGTATCTGCTCATATTTTACGGCATAGTTTTGCCACACACTTACTCGAATCTGGAGTTGACATTCGTTATATTCAACTTCTACTAGGTCATAATTCAACAAAAACTACTGAGATTTATACTCATGTAGCAAAAAATAGTTTTGATTTTATAAAAAACCCTTTAGATTTTTAATATTTGTTTATATTTGGACGTATATAATAAAAATAAACACACCAGTGTGTT
>JAGLDM010000183.1 GCA_023145595.1 Flavobacteriaceae bacterium
AAGAGATTGCTAAAAACATAAATGGAATTGCTGGAGGCGAATTATATAAAGTCACACAAAGCACAGTAGTAACCGAGTTCTCTAAACCAGAAGTCATTCAATGAACTACCTCGAGGCAGGGCCTTGGGGAATTCTATTAATTAAAAAAGCATGAGTTTGCCCTGTGTAGACCCCACAAATAAACACATGCAATCTAAAATAAAACAGTATCTTTGCTGCATTATCAAATTATTGAATAATTCAACCCTTTATAACAATTCTTGCAAACCTGCACAAAACCATTTGTTTTACTTATACAGTTATTTAATGAAAAATTATAATTTATATTTTATCGTTTTAGGGCTTCTTATTAATTTCAATTCCTATTCACAAATTAATCTGACCGATTTTGAATTGAACCTCATCTCCAAAAGTTTAGAAAAAAGTTATGAATTAAAAAGTGCAAAACACGAATTATCTATCGATAGTATTGAGCATAAAACCATCAAACAACATTTTATCCCTACGCTTTCATTAGACGCAATTTACGGATATAGCGGCAGCAGAATTAATCTTGACATTCCAACAACTCATCTCCCAATAACTGGCATAGACTTATTTGAAGGTGAATCTCAGTTTGATGCAAAAGGGCAAGTTTTTAACACCAATCTAACAGCGAAACTTTTATTATTTTCTGGTTTGCAAGTAAATTATGGATCAAAAGCCACTGAAGAAAAAATAAAAGCCAAAAACTTTATGCTAGTCGCAAAAGAGTCTGATATCATAAAAGATGTGATTGGTACTTTTGATAAAATTGAATTGCTTCACAAAGCAGAAGACGTTATATCTTCTAGCGAGACTAGACTTAAAAAAGAAAAAGAACGTGTCACTGCCGCTATTAAAAATGGTTTGGCAATTCCGTATGACCGTCAAAAAATTACAGCAGCCGAATTAAATTTAGCATCCAAAAAAGCCGAATTATATGGGAACTTAAGTTTGCTTTATTTCAAACTTTCGATGCTCACAGATGTCTCTGTTTCAGAATTGGAAAACTATCAATTTAATTTAAATCCTTGGCTGTTTAAAAATAATTCTAAAACATATCAAGACCGCCCAGAATTAAATGCATTAGACGCTTCAATCAATGCGTACGATTACAAATTGCGCATGAATAAAAACGCCTATTTACCCAAAGTTCAAGCATTTGCTACACTTTCGTATGCAAACCTATTTAATTCATCATTAGCCACTCCCTATTCTATCCCCGGTGGCGTACCAATAAATTTAGAAATTAATAAATTTGAAATGTTTCCTGCATATATGCTAGGTGTAGGTATGCATTGGGATATATTTAGTGGTTTCAAAAATTCAAATAAAACATCTAAAACATCCATAGAAAAAACAATTGCAGAAGATGAAAAAGATGACATTGAAGAGAAACTGGCACTTTTTGCAAAAAAAGTACAGGTAGATTTTGAAGTAAAAAACCAACAAATTCTATTTAAAGAACAAGAAAAAGAGGTGGCTTTAAACACCTTAAACTTGGGTATTAAAAGTTATCGCGAAGGGCTAATATCTATAACAGAAAGATTACAGTCCGAAACAGAATACCAAAATGCCGTCTTAAATTATTACAAACTTATTGCCCAACAACGAAGCGCTGCAATCGAACTGTTGATTTCTACCGGAAGTTTAAAAATAGAAAATTTAAAAAATTAGCAAAACATCATGAAAAACAAAAAGCAAATACTCATTTTAATTGTTCCCGTTTTGATTATCATCATCGGAATTGCGCTATTAATACAACTTAAACCAAATGAAAATAACACTCGTGTTTTTGTTGGTCTATTTGAAACTACAGAAATTCGCGTAGCGTCCGAAATTCCGGGTCGTATAGAAGATATACATGTACAACTTGGAGAGCATGTGAAAAAAGGGCAATTACTAGCTACTATAGAAAGTGATATTCTCGATGCAAAAATTCAACAAGCAGAAGGAATGTTTTATGCGGCTAAATCTGTAAATGAAAAAGCAAAGTCTGGTGCCAGACGCCAAGAAGTAGTTGCAGCAGAAGATCAGTACAAAATGGCAAAAGGACAATACGAGTTTGCTGAAAAATCTTATAAAAGACTTGAATCCATGCTCAAAGATAGTTTGATTTCACAACAACAAATGGATGAAGTTACTTTTAAACGCGACGCGGCTTCTGATCAAATGAGTGCGGCAAAATCAATTTTCGAAATGGCAAAAGAAGGCGCTCGCACTGAAGACATTAAAGCCTCTAAAGGACAAATGAATGCTGCAAACGGAAAGGTAAGTGAAGCCAAGGCATATTATAAGGAATTAGAAATTTACGCTCCTGTTTCGGGTGAAATATCTTCAAAATTAGCCGAAGAAAGCGAAGTGATGCCTGCTGGATACCCAATATTTACTATTCAGAAATTAGAAGATATTCATGCCGTGATTCATATTAGAGAAGATTTTTTGAAAGATTTTAAATTAGGTACAGAAATCTCAGCAGAACTACCTGCTTTTGAAAATAACACACATACATTTAAAGTATCCTATATTGCCTCTATGGCCGATTTTGCAGATTGGATTCCAACCGCAGACAAAGGCAGATTAGATATGAAAACTTTCGAAATTCATTTAACTCCTGTTACTAAAATTGAAGACTTACGCCCAGGAATGAGCATTAACATAAAACTTTGAAAACAATTCTAAATATATTTATTAGAGAGGTTTTACGACTAAAAAAAAGACCTGCTGCATGGGTGTTACTTCTGGTAATTCCTACGGCTATTTTCTTTTATCTTGGTGCCATTTATGAAGAAGGTGCTATTGAAAAAGTAAACATTGCTGTATTAGACTTAGATCATTCTGATTTAAGTAGAAAGGTTATTCAGAATGTAGGAGCCACTCCAAAATTAAACATCGTAAAGTCTCTGAACTCTTCAGATAATATTGATCAAATTTTCATCAATTATCCAAACATCAAGGGGTTTTATGTGATTCCTGAAAATTTTCAGAAAAATATTTACTCAGGAAAACAAGAACAACTATTGGTATATACCAATTCTTCCAACATTATTTACGGAAACCTTATCTATAAAGAAGCTGCTACATTTATCAATACTTTATCTGCCGGAATCAATTTAAAATCTTTTAAACTACATGGGGTTCCGCATGAAAAAGCTCTAAAAATGGTGATGCCTATTCGAGTAGTCACCAAACCAATGTTTAACTCCTACTATAACTATTTATATTATTTAATTCCCGGTTTAACCACGGTTTTACTACAAATGATTGTCTTTTTTTTAGCTGCCCGCTCTATAAATTCAGAACACACTGACAATACATATAACGAACTTTTAAAACTTAGCAACGGGAGTGTTTTTAAAATTATTTTTGGAAAATTACTCACATATACGCTACTCGGGCTTATAGTCGGTATTTTTATATTTTCTGTGGTACATCCATTATTAGGAATTCCGATGAGTACCAGTACCACCCCTTTTTTATGGGTTGTTTTGGTATTTGTACTAAGCAACGCCATGTTGGGAATAATGATTTCTACCATATTTAAGAAAGAATCTATTGCCATGGGTATTTCATTTATTTACAACTCCCCTGCGTTTGTTTTTAGCGGATTTACTTTCCCTATTATGGCAATGCCGGCATTTAATGCTTGGTATGCACAGTTAATTCCTTACACTCATTTTCTAAATGCCTTTTTAAAAGGAATTGAAATGAACACTCCGTTTTCTTTTTTAATACAGCCAGTCATTAATTTATTTATTTTCTTTTTAGTAGGCTATGTGGTCACAGCAATTACTTTACTCATTCAAAATAGAAAAATAACAGTATGAAAGAGTGGATTAACATATTAAAAAATGAACTTTCTTTAATTTTTGAAGATAAAAGCATTTTGCTTACCTGTTTGGTTGCACCTATTTTATATGCTTTTTTCGTAGGCTCTATTTATAGTGAAAAGGAAGTGTCTCAAATTCCTATAGCAATTGTTGATTATGACCACTCTAATTTATCTAGGAAGGTTTCACAATTAGTCAACACTTCTGAAAAAGTTGCTATTCATGGGCATTATTCATCCTTAGGAGACGCCATGTTCCATTTTAATAATCTCGAAGTACAAGGCATTGTAATTCTACCTAAGGGGTTTCAGAAAAAGACAATGAATTTGGATGGCAGTCATGTAGAATTGATTTTAAACAATACCAAGTTTTTAACATCAAATGAGGTCAATAAAGCAGTTCAACAAGTAATATTAACAGTTGGAGGAGGCGTACGGATGCAATACCTTATCAGCAACAAAATTCCTGTGGAAATTGCAAAACAACAAGCGCAACCCATCATGCCTGTCATTAAACCGATCTACAACACCACTAACAACTATGCGGACTACCTACTCCCTGTTTTACTCATATTAATCTTACAACAAACATTGATTCTTAGTTTCGGTCAAAGCGTAGTACATGAATTTAAACATGGCGTACTCCAAAACCTAAACAACTACTCTTTCTTTGGATTTATAAAGGTATTATCAGCAAAAAGCAGTTATTATTTAGTGCTTTTTGTTACTTATTTTTTTATTTTTTACAAACTAATCTTTCCGCACTTCTCCTTGAGTTTTAACGGATCTATATTTTTGCATTTATTCTTGAGTTCACTATTCATTAGTTCTGTTATAATCTACACCACTCTATTCGCTTCTTTTTTTAAAACTACCATAGGGTGGACAGAAGTTTTGGCTTTTTCTACCTATCCGTTATTTTTAATTTCTGGCTATTCGTGGCCAATTGATGCCATGCCAACAGCGCTTCAATATTTTGCAAATACACTACCCTCAACTCCCTATTTCAAGGTGTTCAATTTATTGGCTGTAGAGGGTGCTCGGTTAGATCAAATCACAAACGGATTTATACATTTATTTGTTTTGTTACTGATTGGATACCTGCTATTATTTGTGAGATATAAATTTTTGAAGCGAAAAACCAAAGCCATTATTTAATCTATTCACATAAATACACTTCATTTTTGTCAAATTATCATTTTTTTAATGATTTTACATAAAGAGCGTGAAATTAATGAGTTTTTCCTAATTTTATCAGGCGCAGATAATATTATTTCGTATTTTGCGGTATTATACAATCAAATATATAATTCATGCAAATCACACGCCTTTTTGACTTTCCTTATTACCAATTAAAAAACAAACCATTAACGAATGCCTTTGTATCAAAAAAAGATGGGGAATGGATAGAAACCTCAACACAAGAGTATATTGATAAAGCGAATGCAATCAGTAGAGGTTTGCTAAGAATGGGTGTACAACCCAACGATAAAATTGCGATCATATCATCTTCAAACAGAACAGAGTGGAATATTTTAGATATCGGTATTTTACAAATTGGGGCACAAACGGTTCCTATCTACTCAACGAGTTCTAAAGACACCTACGAATACATATTTTTACATTCTGAAGCAACCCTTTGTTTTTTATCTGATGAAGAATTATTTGAGAAAGCAAAATCTATTTCAAACAACTGCCCCGATCTTAAAGAAATTTATTCTTTTGAAACTATTAAAGGTTGCAAAAACTGGAATGAAGTTTTAGATTTAGGAAAAGATGAATCGAATCAGGATGAAGTTGAAAAAAGAAAAGACGCTGTTAAAGAAACGGATTTAGCAACAATTATTTACACTTCAGGAACAACAGGAACTCCAAAAGGTGTAATGCTATCACATAAAAACATCGTAAGTAACTCTTTAGACGGTACACTTCGACTGCCACTTACTGGAAGTGACACCAAGGTTCTTAGTTTCTTACCACTGTGTCATGTGTTTGAGCGGGTTTTAATCTATATTTATCAATACAATAGTCTATCTGTTTATTATGCGGAAAGTATCGAGAAGATGCCCAAGAATATTAAAGAGGTTCAGCCAAGCTTCATGAGCGTAGTTCCACGCTTGTTGGAAAAAATATATGATGCAATTATTGCAAAGGGTGGTGAGTTAAAAGGACCAAAAAGAATACTTTTCTTTTGGGCTGTGAGAATTGGCGAGCAATACAAGCCTTATGGTGAAAATGGATGGTGGTATGAGAAACAATTAGCATTAGCTAATAAATTAATTTTTGTAAAATGGCGCGAAGCCCTGGGTGGAAACATCAAGGCCATGGTTTCTGGTAGTGCTGCACTACAACCACGATTAGCACGAGTTTTCGCTGCAGCGGAAATGCAGGTTATGGAAGGCTATGGATTAACAGAAACCTCTCCAATAATAAATGTAAACATGTATGCCAATAAATTATTTAAAATAGGAACCGTTGGCACGCCTATTGACAATGTAGAAGTCAAAATTGCAGAAGACGGAGAAATTCTAGTCAAAGGACCCAATGTAATGATGGGCTATTATAAAGATGAAGAACTGTCTTCAAAGGTCATGACTGGAGATTATTTTCATACAGGTGATAAAGGAGAAATTGATGAAGAAGGTTTCCTGAAAATTACCGGACGTAAAAAGGAAATATTTAAAACCTCTGGCGGTAAATACATATCCCCTGTATTATTAGAAAACGAAATAAAACAGTCTCGCTTTATAGAACAAGCTCTAGTTGTTGGTGAAGGTCAGAAAATGGCTACTGCCATTATACAACCTAATTTTGAGTTTATAAAAGAATGGGCGCGTATTCATCATGTTAATTGTTGCAAATCAAATAAAGATATAATTGATTCCTCAAGAGTCTATGACCGAATTTCTAAAGAAATTAGCATAGCCAATAAAGGTTTTGGAAAATGGGAAACTATAAAACGTTTTGAGTTAACCGTAGAAATATGGAGTGTTGAGAACGGCCTCCTTACCCCTACATTAAAACCCAAAAGAGATGTAATTCAAGAAAAATATATTGATTTATACAATAAAATGTATTCGATTTCTTAACTTTGTACGTGTCACTTTTCTAATTATTTAATGGAGCAATTTATAGTATCAGCGCGTAAATACAGACCCCAAACATTTAAAGATGTTATTGGGCAACAAGCCATTACAAATACCTTAGAAAACGCTATTAAAAACAACCATTTGGCGCAGGCGTTATTATTTACTGGCCCAAGAGGTGTAGGTAAAACAACCTGTGCTCGGATTTTAGCAAAAAACATCAATCAAAAAGAAAACGCTGAATTAAATTCTGATGAAGATTTTGCCTTTAATATTTTTGAGTTAGATGCTGCCTCTAACAATGGAGTAGATCAAATAAGAGAATTAACAGATCAAGTTCGTATTCCACCTCAAGTAGGGAAATTTAAAGTGTATATAATTGATGAGGTTCATATGCTATCATCAGCAGCATTCAATGCCTTTTTAAAAACTTTAGAAGAACCACCTGCGCATGCTATATTTATCTTAGCAACTACAGAAAAGCACAAAATAATCCCCACTATACTTTCTAGATGTCAAATATTTGATTTTAAAAGAATCACTGTTCTTGATGTAAAAAATTATTTAAAAGAAATTGCGGTAAAAGAAGGAATTACAGCAGATGATGATGCTTTACATATCATTGCTCAAAAGGCAGATGGCGCCATGAGAGATGCGCTTTCTATTTTTGATAGGGTCGTTAGTTTTTCTGGAAATAACTTAACAAGACAAGCGGTTACTGAGAACTTAAACGTATTGGACTATGATGAATACTTCAAAATAACCGATTTAATATTAGCGAATAACATTCCTCAAGTTTTAATACAATTCAATACTGTTCTTTCTCGCGGATTTGACAGTCATCATTTTATAACCGGCCTGGCTTCGCACTTTAGAGATTTAATGGTCGCTAAAGACAAAGAAACAGTCACTCTTTTAGAAGTTGGAGACAATGCCAAAAAGCGGTATTTAGAGCAATCTCAAAAAACAACACTCCCCTTTTTGATGGAAGGGATTAAAAAAGCAAACGACTGCGATTTGCAATACAAACAGAGTAAAAATCAACGGCTACTCGTAGAATTAACACTCATGCAACTTACCTCCATCACTTTTGATGGAGAAAAAAAAAATGACAAGAACTTCATAATTCCGGTTAAATTCTTTGCAAATACAATTGTTGAAGAAAAAATCGATGTAGTCATAAAGACTCAAAAGGTAGCAGAACCCGTTCCTTCACTTGAATCAAAAACTGTTTCTACCCCTGCCCCAACTTCTAAAGAAAACGTTACCGCTCCTAATATTCAAAGAGAACGAAGAAGAAATAATTCTCTTTCTTTTAAAAGTGTAACCCGTAAAACGGAAGAAAACATTTCTGCCATAAAGGAAATTGACTACAGTAAAATGCCCCGTACTGAATTTACAGAAGTAGAATTTCTAAAACATTGGAATCAATATTATAAATTACTGATTGATGATGGCAAAAAAATTATTGCATCAATTATAAAGGCAGACAGTCCTCGTTTAGATTTAGAAAAAACGATGATCCACTTAACACTTCCTTCAGAGGGCATGAAGGACAAATTATTGAGTCACAAACCAATTCTTTTAAAACACATTAGAACTGAACTAAATCATTTCGGAATAGACTTGGCAATTGAAGTTAATGAAGGGGCTCAAAAGAAATACGCGTACACCGCTCAAGAGAAATATGAAAAACTAAAAGACAAGAATCCGTATTTAGCGCTGTTTCGTAAAAAAATGAATTTAGATGTGTAAATATTAAGACCTCAAAACAGCGCAACTCTATTTTTATCTGTGTAACTCTACAAAACGATAAACAAAACAAACATCAATCCCTCACCGTCAACCTCAACACAGAACATGCTGAATTATTGGCAATTTCATCTTTACCTGCACCAAACAATACATTCCGCCAATTATACTTTTCAGGAGTCCCTAACACTAACAAATCATAATCTGCAGAAATAGTAGAAATTGCTTCAATAGGATTATTAGATTTTACTATTTTCAAATCACATAGCGCGCTCGCTTTTGATATTATATTTTGAGAGGTTTTTTCAATATTCAATATTTCTTCCTCAGAAGAATCTTCAGGAATCACGTGAAGTAATGTAAATGATGCATTGTAAAACTTACAAATACGATCAACTATGGCTACAAAATTTTTATCTTTCCTCCCTGAACGCAATGCCAACAAAACCCTACCAATATTCCGCACTCCATTATCCTTGAACAGAGCAAAATCAGAATTTATATTCGCAATTAACCAACCTATCGGATTCCCAATTAACATGCCATTATTCGCACGTCCATTCCACCCCATCACCAACCAATCACAATGTGTTTTATCACTTAATTCATGAATGGTATCTGAAATTTCATGGGTAGCAACGGCTTCAAAATCGATATCAATATTTCTGTTTTTCGCCAATCCTGTTAGGCGTCTTGCCAAAGAATTTACTCTCGGACTATCTTGTAAAACTGCATCTAACAAAGTTTGATTCGGCACTTCTTTAATATCTACAGCTAATATTTTTGATCGTTTATTAAGAGCTGCACCCATTTCCACCAACATTTCTGGAGAGTTTTCATTACCCAATAATGGGATTACAACACCTTCTTCTTCAGCATCAAAATTACCATCCAAAAATTTGGGATTTATACTTAATTTTTTCTTTCTGACTTTTCGAGAAGCCTTTTCCTTTTTGTATAACAAATAAGACGCTGGTCGGTGACCATATAATTTCAAGACTCCAGTTCTATCCGCTTTTGTTCCATAGATATAATAAACAGCTATTCCTAGGACAATTAAGCCAAACACAGCAAGAAGAGGAATCATTCCTAAGAAAACCAAAAGAACCGCTCCACTAATCACTCCAAATAATTGCATAAATGGATACAACGGAGATTTATACGTTGGCTCATACCATTGCACTGAAGTTTCTCTTAAAACAATCACACATAAGTTTACCAGCATAAAAGACATCACCATAAAGGCGCTCGCCAATTTGGCAATTCTAACAACATCTAAAAATAAAATTGCTAAAGCCATCAATAAACAAGTCACCACAATGGTAACCACAGGTGTTAATTTCGTTGGATGAATTTTACTCATAAATTCAGGAAACAGTTTGTCTCTTGACATTGCAAACGGAAAACGAGAAGCCGCTAACACACCCGAATTCGCCATAGAAACCAAAGTAACTACCCCCAAAACAGCCGCAGCGTAACCAATATATTTTCCTCCTAACAAAAATGCTAATGAATAAATTGGTTTAAGATCTATAGCCAATTCATCTAACGGAATATTTCCAACCAACATAAAAGCAATCGAAACATACAGCATTGACATAATGATCAAAGAAAGGATCATTGCCGTTGGAATATTCTTACTCGGGTTTTTAATCTCACCCGCAATAGCCGCAACCTTAGTCACTCCGGCATACGATATATATACAAAGGCAATAGTAGTAACCAAACCATAATTACCTTTTAAAAAGAATGGATCTAATAAGGTTGGGGTCACTTGTGGAAGTCCAAAAAATAGCAATGATATCAATCCAGTTAAACTAAAAGTAACGACAATCAATTGCACCTTGCCTACTTTTTTAACACCATAAATATTCAAAAGCATAATTAACCCAAGAAAAAATATAGCAATGTATTTTATATAACCTAAATCAATATCTATTAAAACCGACAAGTATGCTCCAAACCCGACCAACGCAAAAGAACTTTTAAGAAGTAAAGACAACCATAATCCAATTCCGGAAATAGTACCTAAAATAGGTCCAAATGCACGTTCAATATACACATACGTACCTCCTGATGTTGGCATTGCAGTCGCTAATTCTGATTTTGACAAGGCTGCAGGAAGAATACAAACTGCCGCTAATAAATAGGCCAACCAAACTGAAGAGCCCGTTTTTGCAGCTGCCAAGCCTGGCAAAACAAAGATACCACTACCAAGCATCCCTCCTATGCTAATAGCTATTACTGATGATAAATTTAAACTGCGTTGTAACTTTTTCAAAGCCTCTAATTTTTCTTAAAAATAGTTTAATTTTAAGAATATCAAAGGTGTCGCAATAAAATAATTAAATTTAAAGTGATAAATTTGCATTTCATATTAGATCTAATTTGAAACAGAAATTTTATAGGACGGAATTGCAATAAAAGAATTAGAACATTTTCAAGAAGTTCATCTATTAATAATTGATTGTGACTTGACTTTAGGACAGACGCAAAAAAATGTAATAAAAACTAGAAGAACAAACACCGAGGTACATGGGTAAACATAACAACATACACGAAGATACAATCATTGCCTTAGCAACTCCATCTGGAATGGGGGCTATTGCTGTTATCCGATTATCTGGAGAAGATGCTATTTCAATAGTTTCAAAACATTTTAAACCAAAATTTGGTTCCAAAGATTTAAACAAAGTAAAATCACATACCATTCATTTGGGACATATTGTTGATGAAAATCGGGATATTGATGAGGTTTTGGTCTCTGTTTTTAAAAACCCAAAATCTTATACAGGTGAAAATGTGGTGGAAATTAATTGCCACGGCTCTGTATATATTCAGCAAGAAATTATTCAACTTTTCTTAAAAAATGGCTGTAGAACGGCTACTAATGGTGAATATACTTTACGTGCGTTTACCAATGGTAAAATGGATTTAACTCAAGCAGAAGCCGTTGCTGACTTAATTGCATCGGATTCTAAAGCATCTCATCAAATTGCTTTACAACAAATGCGAGGCGGATTTTCTTCAGAAATAGCCAGCCTTAGAGAACAGTTATTAAACTTTGCAAGTCTCATTGAATTGGAACTAGACTTTGCCGAAGAAGATGTAGAATTTGCCGATCGGGCTGCTTTTAGAGAATTGGTCACAAAACTATCTACAATTTTAAAAAGACTAATCGATTCTTTTGCTTTAGGAAATGTGTTTAAAAACGGAATTCCGATTGCTATTATTGGCGAACCCAATGTTGGTAAATCTACACTGCTCAATGCTTTATTGAATGAAGAAAAAGCCATCGTTTCTGATATTGCAGGAACTACTAGAGACGCTATAGAAGATGAAATTGTAATAGAAGGTGTAACTTTTCGATTTATAGATACTGCCGGAATTAGAGAAACAAAAGATAAAATAGAAAGTATCGGAATTAAAAAAACATTTGAAAAAATAGAACAAGCACAGCTTGTTTTACTTCTTTTGGAAACAAAACAAATTCCAAATCTCAAAGAGCAAATAACAACATTAGAAAAAAAATATCCTAAGAAAAGAATCTTACCGATTATTAATAAATCTGATCTTTTATCTCAAGATAAAATCTCAACACTCAATACCAATCACTCTAATCTGATATTCATATCCGCTAAAAACAAAACCGGAATTACGGAATTAAAAAAGCAATTAACCGAATTAACGAATATTGGTGCGTTGAGCAACAACCAAACTATTGTAAGTAACAACAGGCATTTTGAAGCCTTAACCAATGCTTTATCTTCTATTAAAGAGGTTGAAAAAGGTATGGCAATTGATTTGAGTTCTGACTTACTCGCTATTGATATCCGACAGGCTTTATACCATTTAGGAGAGATTACGGGGAGTGTTACTACGGAGGATTTATTGGGTAATATCTTTGCTAATTTTTGTATCGG
>JAGLDM010000184.1 GCA_023145595.1 Flavobacteriaceae bacterium
ACCGTAAATACGGGTCGTATTTCTGCGGGTGTTGCATTGTTAATCGCTGGAATTATGGCGCCGCTTTTAGGAAACTTAGATCAAGCGTTCCAATTTATACAAGAATATACAGGAATTGTAAGTCCGGGAATCTTAGCTGTATTTATGCTTGGATTATTCTGGAAAAAAACAACAAACAAAGGAGCCATTATTGGAGCCTTGGCTTCTATTCCAATTGCGATGTACTTTAAAGTTGCTCCAAAAGGATGGTCAACGAGTTCTATTTTTGTAGATGTCCCTTTTATGGATCAAATGGGATATACTGTTTTAATCACCATGGCAGTGATTGCGGTAGTGAGTTATATTCAAAATAATGGCGCAGATGATGAAAAAGGAATTGACATTAAGAAAGAAATGTTTAAAACGAGTCCGTTATTTAATATAGGAGCCTTTGCTGTGATGCTTATTTTAGTAGGCTTGTATGCTATGTTTTGGAGTTAAAAATAATAGTTAGAATACTACAAACAAAAAAAGAGTCGGAAATTTCCGACTCTTTTTTTGTTTAATAAGCAAACGAAATATAATAAAGTTAGATGTTATTTTTATCTACAGATATTTGTTTAATATCCTCCTTGAGTCGCTTTATACTTTCGTCAAAAGTGTCAAAAAGGCACTCCTCCGAAACTAAATCTGGTATAATATCAATTTTTTCAAACATCATTTTAGGTTGCTCTAGAAGACCTACCATCAATATTTTTTTACCTTCTTTCACTAAATCAACCAATATATCTTCCATAGCGTATAAGCCAGACTGATCTATATATTGCATTCGTTCCATTCTAATAATTACAGTAGACGCCGTTTCCGGAATTTGTTTTGATAATTGCTGAAAATCGCTTGTAGATCCAAAAAACAAAGGACCTTTTATATGCTTCACAAAAACTTTTTCTTTTAATTTTTCTGGAAAGTTTTTTTCATCTGCCCATGCTTTTTCTTTCTTTAAAGATTTAACATCGGAGCGTTTTGCGGTTAAGTCACCCATTTTTTTCATAAAAGTAAGAGAGGCTAATATCAAGCCTATTCCAACAGCGAAAACCAAATTCCAAACAGAAGAAAGAACCATAACTACTAACATTATGACCACTTCGTTCTTTGGCATATATGGTATTGCCTTTAATCCTTTATAATCCATCACGCCAATTCCAACTGTAATTAAAATTCCGGCTAAAACTGCCGCTGGAATTTTAGAAGCCACAGGTCCCAATGCTAATAAAATTATCAACAACAAAACTCCTGCTACCATACCAGACAGTCTAGTTTTACCACCAGCATTAATATTTACAACAGTTCTAATGGTTGCTCCAGCACCTGGAAGCCCGCCAAATAATCCCGCAATACTATTTCCAATTCCTTGCCCGATTAACTCCTTATTAGGATTGTGTTTAGTTTTGGTCATGTTATCCGCTACAACTGATGTTAACAAAGAATCTATTGATCCTAATAATGCCAGCGTAAGTGCTGTAAAAATATAGGGGGTAATTTGTCCAAAATCGAATGCAGTAATCACTTCAAAATGTGGAATAGGTAGGCCACTAGGAATTTCTTCTATCTTAATATAATTTAATCCAAATCCGTAGGCGATTCCAGACATCACAAACAATGCAACTAAAGTACTCGGTATTACTGTGGTTATTTTTTTAAATCCGTAGATTATTATAATTGTTCCTAGCGCAAGTAAAAGTTCAAGTAATTTAATTTGCCTTAATGCATTTGGCAACACTTTAATAGCGCCTAATACGCCAGAAGCTTCACTACTTGCCAGCGTTTGTGACTCTTTTAAAATCTGAAGTTCAGTAATTTCCTTAGATCTTTTTACCGTTTCTTCAAAATGTTCCAAAACTAATATACCTTCACCAGCTTCTTCTTTTAAAATATTATCTAAGATAATTTCTTCTGCATACGGCTTAAAACTTTCAACAAAAGCAAGGTCTTCTTTTGGGTAATACCCCATAGAAGGTAATATTTGGGTTATTAAAATAATTAATCCGATAGCCGTCATAAACCCAGAAACCACGGGGTATGGTATGTATTTAATATATTTTCCAAACCCAGATATCCCAAGTAAAACTTGAAATAATCCTGCCAAAACAAATACGGAGAGTATAATCGGCAACGCCTTAGAAATATCTCCATCATTAGCGGCAACAATAGAAGCAATCAACACAATACTAACTGCTGTCATTGGAGCCGTAGGTCCCGATATTTGTGTACTCGTACCACCAAACATAGCCGCAAAAAAACTAACAAAAATGGCTCCGTATAAACCGGCAATAGGCCCCAAACCAGAACTAACTCCAAAGGCTAGTGCTAGTGGTAGCGCAACGATTCCGGCGGTTAAACCACCAAATAAATCTCCTTTAAAGTTTGAGAAATCAAATTTGAAAAAATCTTTCATGCAAAACTGTTTTTATTAGGTTCAAAAAACAAAGATACACGTTTTAGTATAAATAAGGATTTATGATTTTTACTGTAAGAAAGGTCAATATTTAAAAATCAACTTTTTTAAATACAGCCGTTTCTTTTTATAATCAATAATTGCATTTCCCTTTTTTAAAATATCGGCTCCTATAATTCCGTGAACTGTTTTAGCTCCGTGGTTTTTTAAAGCCGTGTTAACATGGCTCAGGTCGAACAGTACTAAGTTTAACGATGTGTATTTCCAAGCCCCTATTTTTATTCGATTACCTTTAGACTCTTGGGTATCCATTTCAGAATTACCGGCTCCTGCTGCCTTGATTTTTGACTCTTGAGTCTCTAGTTTAAAATGGTTTATTTCATCAAAACCTACACAAGAATTCGATGCTCCTGTATCTAAAATAAAGCGTCCTTTTACTCCATTTATTTTGACTTTAATTTCAAAATGATTTGTATTCGTTTCTTTTAATTTTATGAGAGCATAGCCTTTTCTGGAAAGGATACTTTTAAGACTTATCATTAAATAGTATTTTTACCAAAAGTAAATAAACTCTATGAATATCACCGATACACACACTCATTTATATAGTTCTCAGTTTGATGAAGATCGCCAAGAAATGATGCAACGCGCATTTGATGCAGGAATTTCCCGATTTTTTATTCCGGCGATTGATTCGACCTATACAGAATCTATGTTGCAATTAGAAAACGATTATCCAAAGAATGTGTTTTTAATGATGGGTTTGCATCCTACTTCTGTAAAAGAAAATTATAAGGATGAATTGGCACATGTCAAAGAAATGCTTAACACACGTTCTTTTATTGCTATTGGTGAAATTGGAATTGACTTGTATTGGGACAAAACCCTTTTAAAAGAACAGCAAGATGCTTTTAAAAAGCAAATTCAATGGGCAAAAGAGTTAAGTTTACCAATTGTAATTCACTGTAGAGATGCTTTTGATGAAATTTTTGAAGTTTTAGAGAGTGAAAAGGATAAAAAACTCTTCGGAATATTTCATTGTTTTACAGGGAATTTAGAACAAGCCCAAAAAGCGATTTCCTACAATATGAAGTTGGGAATAGGTGGGGTTGTGACTTTTAAAAACGGGAAAATTAATCAGTTTTTAAATGAAATTGACATCAAACATATTGTATTGGAAACGGATTCGCCTTATTTGGCACCAACGCCATTTAGAGGGAAACGAAATGAAAGTAGTTACATCACCAATGTCATAGATAAATTGGCAACGATCTATAATATAACTCCAGAAGAAATAGCAACAATCACCACGCAAAATTCAAAGGACGTTTTTGGAATATAAAACGGCATACTTAACGACCCCCATCGGAATTGCTAAAATTGAGGGCGATGAAAATGGCATTTGTTCCGTTTCTGTTTTGGATGACACTTCTACAGAGGTTGAACAAATTCAAAGTAAAAAGACGAACCTTAGCGCTCCAGAATGTCTGCAAGAATGTGTTTCACAATTGACGGAATATTTTAATGGGACACGTAAAATTTTCAATTTAAAATTGAATCCGCAAGGAACAACGTTCCAACAATCAGTTTGGGACGAATTACAACAGATTCCGTTTGGAAAAACGACTACTTATTCAGATCAAAGTAAAAAACTCGGTAATTTAAAAGCAATTAGAGCCGTAGCGTCTGCTAACGGTAAAAACCCCGTTTGGATTATCATTCCGTGCCACAGAGTTATAGGTTCTGATGGTTCATTAACAGGATATGCGGGTGGAATTTGGCGTAAAAAATGGTTGTTAGAACATGAAGGAGGTGTTCGGCAATTGTCTCTTTTTTAAACTATTTTTGTTTTTATAACGTTAATTATTACATGAAGAAAGTTTTATTTATCAGCGTCTTTTTAATGGGTCTATTTACCCATGCTCAAAAGGACCCTCAAAACTTTCGATCTAAGAAACTAAACATTACAAAAGATTCTGTTTTAATTGATTCTGTAAGTATAAATCCGAGTTATTTTAAAGTCTTTACTTCAAATAAAACTCCTATAAATGAAAGTGACTATTCCATAGATTTTGCAAAATCTATTTTGGTTATTGACCACCTTAAACACCCTTCTGTTGAAGTTGAGTATCATGCCTACCCCGATTTTCTAACCAAAACTTATTTCAAATACGACCCAAATATTATTATAGAAAACCCAACGAAAGATTCGCCCTTGTATACATTCAATTCTATAAAGGAAAAACAATTTTTTCAACCTTTTGATGGATTAAATACTTCGGGAAGTATCAGCCGTGGGTTCACAGCTGGAAACAACCAAGACGCTGTTTTAAACTCTTCTCTCGACTTGCAAATAGCAGGAAAATTATCAGAAAAAGTGACTTTGAGAGCTTCCATTACAGATTCTAGTATTCCCATTCAAGAAAACGGATACACACAACAATTGAATGAATTTGATCGGGTTTTTATTGAACTTTTTACAGATCAATGGAGTTTAAAAGCTGGAGATGTAAACCTAGGAAATAGCACGAGTTACTTTGCGAAATTCAATAAAAAAATATCAGGTATTTCTTTGGATGCCAATCTAAATCATAGTAATTCTAAAACCCAAGTTTTTGCTTCGGGAGCTTTGGTAAAAGGAAAATTTGCTTTTTACAAGTTTAACGGAGAAGAAAGCAACCAAGGTCCTTACCGAATATATGGCCCTAACAACGAACAATATATCATTATTGTTTCTGGTAGCGAACGTGTTTTTGTAAACGGAGTTCCGTTGGTTAGAGGAGAAAATAATGATTACATCATAGATTATAACACCGCAGAAATCACGTTTACTCCAACCTATCCCATCAATGCAAACATGCGAATTACGGTCGAATTTCAATTTTCCGATCGAAACTACACCCGTTTTGTAACCTATAATGGCGTTCAACATAAAGGTGAAAAATTTAGTATGGGCGGATTCATATATTCTGAAAATGATGCTAAAAACCAGCCCATACAACAAGATCTTTCTGATGAACAAAAACAATTATTGGCTGCTGCTGGAAATGACCCTTTAAAAATGGTTGCGCCTAGTGCGGCTATCACTCCGTATGATGAAAACAAAATATTATATAGAAAAGTACTTGTAGGGGGGCAAGAGACATTTGTTTACACAACCGATTCTAATGGGATTCTCTATGGGGTACGTTTTACAAACTTTGGAGCCAATCAAGGAAATTACACTTTGAAAGAAACCATTGCTACGGGTAAAATCTTCGAATATATTGGTACAAATCTAGGAAATTACAGGCCAGAAGTTCAATTGGTTGCTCCAAATAAATTACAAATGGCCGTTATAAATGCCGAATTTCATCCTTCGGAAAAGACAGATGTACAAGGAGAAATTGCTTTTAGCAATAACGATTTAAATTTGTTTTCTGATGTAGATAATGAAATGAATGACGGACTCGCTGCTAAAATACAGTGGGATCAAAAATTGATAAGTAATTCTTGGGATGTGAATAGTAATTTTAAATTTGAATCTATTAGTGAGGGGTTTAAAAGCATTGAAAACTTTAGAGCCATTGAATTCAATAGAGATTGGAATTTAATAAACCCCAGTGGAAATCAGCAGTTAATAAATGTTGGTCTTGATATGAACAAACAAGAAAACGGCATTGTTTCTTATAATTTCGAAATGTTAAAATTTAGCAATTCTTTTGATGGAAATAGACACAGTTTACATGCAAATCTCCTTTTTGATGATTTATTTTTAGGAGTGAATACAAGTTTAATGAATAGTGAATCGGAATTAGAAAACAACTATTTTCTTCGATTGAATCTTAAGACTAAATATAATTTTAATAAGAGTTGGATTGGAGCAAAAGTAAATGCAGAAACCAATGAAATAACGGATATTCCTAGTCAGAATTTATCGTTTTTAAGTCAACAGTTTAAAGAGTATGAAGGTTTTTTTGGTGTTGGAGATTCGACCAAAGTTTTTGCTGAAATTGGCTATAACTTTAGAACTAATGATAGTGTAAATGTAACTTCTTTAGACAAGGTAAGTTCAGCG
>JAGLDM010000185.1 GCA_023145595.1 Flavobacteriaceae bacterium
GTTTCTTCTGGCCCCATTGCAATAATATATGGGTTTGCTGTTGTTTCTAAAATTGCCAATCCACCAGCGAGTACAAATAAAGCCGTTAAAAAATGACTATACTCCATACTAATACTTGCTGGGTAGAACAAAAGGGAGCCTACAATAAAAAGACCTAAACCTAATAAAATACCGGATTTATAGGTATATCGTTTGATAAATAAAGCGGCGGGTATTGCCAAACAAAAATAGGAACCATAAAAAGCAATCTGTATCCACGAAGTCTGAAAATCTGACATGCTCATTATTTTTTTAAAAGCAGCCATCAAGGTGTCAGTCATATTATTGGATAAGCCCCATATCAAAAATAGACTTGTAATCAAAACAAAAGGGAGTTTTGAAAACTTTTTAGATTCATTCATCATTTTAAAAGTTTATTGAAATTTCCATTAATTGAATTTATTTGCTAAACTGCCAGGCAACTTGGCCCAATAGGCTCGAAGGTTTTATAGACTATTACAAATTCTTGATGCCCCAGACTTTCCGATGTTGTCGGAATTCCAGATGCAGTTTCTATAATTTTAGTATAAATTTCTTCTGATACATCTTTTAAAGTTGCGTTAGCCTCAATTATTTTACCCGCATTAACATCCATATCATCAGGCATTTTTTTGTATGTATCTGGATTAGCACAAATTTTAATAACTGGGGAAATAGCAGAACCTACAACGGATCCTCGACCCGTGGTGAAAAGTATTAAATGGCAACCTGATGCGATCAATTCGATTATTTCTACATTATCATTTATGTTCGGGAATCCAAATCGAGGTTCGCCATCCGGAACGACATCTAAAAGATACAGTCCCGATTTTTTAGGGATATCTCCAGGCTTAATTAAACCTGAAATTTCTGAACTGCCACCTTTGCTGTAAGCTCCTAATGATTTTTCTTCAATGGTGCTAAGGCCGCCATCTGCATTTCCCGGGGCAAAACTTCCATGACCCATTATTGTATAATATTTTGCTGCCTTATTCAGTGCGTTTTCTAGTTCTATTCCTAGCGCTTTGGTTTTTGCTCGCTTTGAAATATCATCTCCACAACCTATCATTTCACCGGTTTCTTCAAAAATGGCAATGGCATTATTTTGCACCAATTTATCAAAGGTTAATCCCACTGCCGGATTTGCAGTAATCCCACTAGTTGCATCAGATCCGCCACAAATTGTACCCACAACCAAATCCTCAACTCCAATGGTAACTTTTTTAGTACTCTTTAATTTTTCGATGGTAATTTCCAACCAGGCTTGACCTTTTTCAATGGTTTTTGCAGTACCTCCGCAGTTTTGAATAACTAAGGTTTCTACTGGTCTTCCGGATGCTTCGATCTCTTTTGCCAGTTTCACTCTATTGAAACTCTCACATCCTAAAGAAATCAATAATACGGCTCCTACATTAGGGTGTGTACATACTCTTGTGAGTACTTTGCTGGCATGACTATTAGGGTAACAACCACCAAATCCAACGACCTGTACGCCTTCTTTTTTATAGGAATGTGCTATTTCCGAAGAGACAAAATGGGCACATTCTACCAGATAGGCAACCAAAATATGATTCCGAATCCCTTTTCTTCCGTCTTTTCTTTCGTATCCTTGAATTACCATATTAATCATCTATTGTATAAGTAGGAATAAAATCACTCTTTATATTGTGTACATGCACATGTTCTCCCTTTTTAATGTCTTGAGTAGCGCTACCAATAGAAACATTGTACTTTATAATCTTATCTCCCTTAGTAATATCTTGTAATGCAATTTTATGCCCAAGTGCAATAGTTGTTTTTATAGTATAACTCGTATTGGCATAATTTAAAACATCTCCTATTTCCACATTTTGTGCAACAATCAATACATTATCATTTGGAGAAAGTTGAATTAATAATTTAGAATTTTCCATATTTCAAATAGGCTTCTTGTGGATCTACACCTTCCATAATGGCTTTTCTTACCAGGCTTTCGGTTTTTAA
>JAGLDM010000186.1 GCA_023145595.1 Flavobacteriaceae bacterium
ATTCCTTTATTTGATAAAATTGTAATTGCCATCGGTATTAATGCTGATAAAAAATACATGTTCGATATTGAAAAAAGAAGAAAATTCATAATTGATACATTTAAGAATCAACCGAAAATAGAAATAACTACCTATACGGGGTTAACTGTTGACTTTTGTAAAGAAATAAATGCCGAATTTATCCTACGTGGACTTCGAAACCCTGCAGATTTTGAATTTGAAAAAGCCATTGCCCAAACCAATAGAAAACTTTCAGGAATAGAAACTGTCTTTTTACTAACCAGCGCAGAAACTTCTTTTATTAGCTCTAGTATTGTTAGAGATATTATTAGAAATAATGGAGATGTATCTGTATTAGTCCCTGCAATCGTCATAACAAGCCCTAAGAATGATTAAGTATTTTACCTTTTTTATCGTGTTATTTTCTCCAACAGTTTTTTCTCAAGTTGAAGATAAAGCCTTAGACAGTATTGTTGAAAATGCTTTTAAAACACCTTTTGAGAAAAGTGAAGGCGTTGTAACGGCAACTTATGAACAAACAATATTATACTATGAAAACTTAGCAGATGCCCATCCCGAAATTAAAGTTAAAAAAATTGGGAAAACAGATGCTGGTCTCCCATTACATTTAGTGATTTTTGATACTGATCAAGTTTTTAATTTAAACGATAAAACAAAAGGCACTATTCTCATTAACAACGGCATTCATCCTGGTGAGCCTGATGGAATTGATGCTAGCATGATGCTTTTAAGAGATATTGTGGAAAGTAAGCAGTTAAAATATAAATTCAAAGATTTATTCATTTGTATTATTCCAATATACAATGTTGGCGGAAGTTTAAATATAAACTCAACTTCAAGAGTTAATCAAAACGGTCCGTTTACATACGGTTTTAGAGGAAATGCTTTGAACTATGATTTAAATCGTGATTTTATTAAAAATGACAGCAAAAACGCTAAGGCTTTTACAGAGATATTCCAGATGACAAATCCAGAAATATTTGTAGAAACACATGTGAGCAACAGTACCGATTATCAATACACGCCTACTCTTCAGTTCACACAACACAATAAACTCGGAAAGAAGTTAGGAGATTTTCTATACCATAAAATGATTCCAGATATAGAGAAACGGCTCGAAAATAAAAAATTAATTATTAGTCCTTTTATAAATGCATTTAACCTTGTTCCTAAAGAAGGTTTTAGCCAATTATTGGATTCGCCGAGATACTCTACGGGTTATGCCTCATTATTTAATACAATTGGTTTGAGGATTGAAACACAAATGCTCAGACCGTATAAAGAACGAGTAGAGAATACTTATGAAATGCTCCTTACTATTCTTGAATTTGGAAATAATTACGGAACATCACTCAGCGATTTACGAGAGGAAGAGGCAAAAGGCGTCTATTCTAAGAACGAATACCCTATTCACTGGGAAGTTGACTCTTTAAATCACAAAATCTTTGATTTTAAAGGTTATGAAAGCGAAATTATTAAAAGTGAAATTACCGGTTTAGACAGGTTAAAATTTGACCGAAACCGCCCGTTTACTAAAAAAATTAAATATTATACTAATTATAAACCTAGCAAAGAAATTATAATTCCGAAATACTATTTAATTTCTAAAAATCAGGAGAAAGTTTTGGAACGTTTAAAACTGAACAAAATCGTAATGTTCCCTCTAAAAAAAAATGTTGCAATGATGGTTGAATCATATATAATTGCAGACTATAAAACTACAAAGTCCCCATTTGAAGGACATTATTTACACTACGACACCACTGTAAATAAAACGTTCAGAAATCAAAATTTTGAGGCTGGAGATTTTCTAATTCCAACCAATCAACCCAGAATTAAATATTTATTAGAAACATTAGAACCCGAAGCAACAGATTCTTTTTTTAATTGGAATTTCTTCGACTCAATTCTTCAACAAAAGGAAAACTTTTCTCCGTATGTTTTTGAAGATTTGGCAATTGAACTTCTAGATGAAAATAAAGATTTGAAATTACTCTTTGAAACAAAGAAAAAAACAGACACTATTTTCTCTAAAGATTCTTATGCTCAACTAGACTTTATCTACCAGAATTCTAAATATGCAGAAAAATCATACATGCAATATCCTATTTATCGGGTATTGAAATAGTACAAATGCTAATTTAAAGGAATTGTAAAAGCAATCACATTTTATATTCTCCTATTCCTTTCGTAAACCTCTCAGGGTTTTCTGCTAAATGATATCTCGGGTCATCTATATCCTCAATTATGATGTCACTAAATTTTAAGTCTGCTTTATGCAGGAGTATTTTACAGTCTTTACTCAAATGTTTTAACTGAATTGATTTTCCTGCTTGCTCATATCTTTTTACTAAATTAAGAATTGCTTCAAAGGCTGAATGATCACTTACTCTCGATTCAATAAAATCTATTTCAACATTTTTAGGATCATTTTTTACATCAAATTTCTCGTTAAATGCAGAGATTGACCCAAAGAATAATGGTCCCCATATTTCATAAACTTTAGTGCCATCTTCTTTAGTGCGTTTACGAGCTCTAATACGTGTAGCGTTTTCCCAAGAAAACACCAAAGCACTAACAATCACACCCGAAATTACCGCAATTGCCAAATCAAAAATAACTGTTAATGACGAAACCAGAATAAGAACGAATAAATCCGTTTTAGGGATTTTATTGATAATTCTAAAACTAGACCAAGCAAATGTGCCAATTACCACCATAAACATTACTCCTACCAAAGCTGCAATAGGAACTTGCTCTATCAATCCAGATGCAAATAAAATAAAGCCTAATAAAGTTAAAGCAGCCACAATTCCAGAAAGTCTGGTTCTACCACCTCCTTTAATATTAATAATCGATTGCCCAATCATGGCGCAACCACCCATTCCACCAAACAAACCGGTTACAATATTAGCACCACCTTGTGCCAAACATTCTCTGTTACCATCTCCTCTAGTTTCCGTTAAATCATCAATTAAATTCAAGGTCATTAACGATTCTATTAATCCAATAGCGGCAAGAATTAATGCGTAAGGAGCAATAAATTTAAAGGTTTCAAAGTTCATCGGAATTTTAGAAAAAGTCTCTAAATGTAACATTGGCAAACCTCCTTTTAAGCCTTCTCCTCCACCATCTCTAATAAAAGAACCAACAGATGCAACATCCAAATTACCAAAAATTACGATTGCAGAAACCACCAATATCGCCACCAAAGCTTCGGGGAATTTAGATAATCCTTTTATTTTTGGAAGTCCCCACATAATAAGCATTGTCAATGCCACCAATCCGATCATCACCCAAAGATTAGAGTTATATTCATTTGGAAACATCCCCAATTGAGACGTGAAAATTACAATTGCCAATCCGTTTACAAACCCCATCATTACGGGGTGAGGAATCAATCGAACAAATTTTCCGAGTTTTAGAACACCTGCCAGCATTTGAATAACACCCATTAAAATAACAGTAGCAAACAAGTAGTATAACCCTAAATTTTCACCAGCTTCACCCATAGCATTCCCTTCAGAAACCAATGAAACCATTACAACGGCTAGGGCACCTGTAGCTCCAGAAATCATTCCAGGTCGACCGCCAAAAATAGAAGTTATCAAGCCTACCATAAATGCAGCATACAACCCTACTAATGGATCTACTCCCGCAACAAAAGCAAATGCTACTGCTTCTGGCACAAGTGCTAATGCAACTGTAATTCCAGAGAATATATCGTTTCTTGCGTTTGTTACTCTTTTTCTAATAAATTTTTCCATCTCCTAAAATTTGAGGTGCAAAAGTAAGATATTATTAGGATTGATATGATGTAATTTCTAATGATTTATTTAAACACAAAAAACTGCTGTCTACTCCAATTTATTGAACAATAATTTAATATTACCATACGTGTTTTCTAATGCTTTCAAGGTCTCATTTTCCTCTTTAAAAACCACTTCAGTAATCCCCTCTTCTTCTTGCGGAATCAATTTCCCTTTATAACTAGATCTCATTGAATACCAATAGGTTATTTTCAATGTTTCACGTCCGTTTCTTTGAAAGATATGATAGGTTTTTTGGAGTTTTTTAAGTATTTGTAGTCCTGAAATTCCACATTCTTCTTCTACTTCACGAATAGCAGCCTCTCTTTTCTTTTCTCCCTTTTCAATTTTACCTTTTGGTAAATCCCACTTTCCAAATCTATGGATAAACAAAACTGCACCATGCTCATTTTTTACTAAACCTCCGGCCGCCTTTTCAATTTTAAAGAACCATTTAAATTCTTTCCACAGACTTTCTAAGTCATTATGATACAGATATAAGGACAGGTATTCTTTAGATTTTGCTTTTTCTAAAAGACTCTCAATTGTTATTTTGTCTTTGTAAAAAAAATTAGTTTGTGAATAACATTCCAGATTATCAGTTAAATAAATTGGAATTTCATCAATAAAAATTATGTACATTTGTTGCATGATTAAAGACAAAGATACTGCAAAAAAAACTGCAGAATTATTACTGCAAATTAAAGCAATAAAATTGCAGCCTAACGCCCCATTTACATGGGCTTCTGGATGGAAATCCCCAATTTACTGTGATAATAGAACTACACTTTCTTTTCCGCAAATAAGAACTTATTTACGACAAGAGATTGCAAATTTAGTGACCGAAACATATGGGAAACCTGATGTAATTGCTGGTGTAGCAACAGGAGCTATTGCAATTGGTGTTTTGGTTGCTGAAGAATTAGGAGTACCCTTTATTTATGTACGCCCAGAGCCTAAAAAGCACGGTCGTCAAAATCAGATTGAAGGTTATTTGGAAAAAGGATCTAATGTTGTAGTGATTGAAGATTTAATAAGCACAGGAAAAAGCAGCCTTGATTCTGTTATAGCGCTAAAAGAAGCAGGAGCAGTTGTTAAAGGTATGTTTGCTATTTTCTCTTATGGTTTTGATATTGCCACTAAAAACTTTAAAGATGCCAATGTTGAACTAACAACTTTAAGCAACTACGAAGTTTTGATAGATACAGCGAAAGAGAGGAACTTTATCAGTTCTAAAGAAGTCAAAATATTACGAGATTGGAGAGCCAACCCTAGTGAATGGAATCAATAATGTTTTCAATTAATACCTTACAATAATTTTATTACAAAACACCCATCATGAAATTAGAATCACCCAAAGCAAATGTGCTTAAATCACAAAAAGAAATATTTACCTTTATATCAGATTTGAGCAATTTTAAACAATTGATGCCAGAAAGTATTCAGAAATTTGAGGTAGATGGAGATTCTTTTATTTTCGGATTGAAAGGAATGCCAGAAATCAGATTGGTACTTAAAGAAAAGAATGAGTTTGATAGTGTCGTATTAACTGCAGCAAGCAGTAAATTGTCTTTTACCCTTACCACAAAAATAGATGCCACTTCTGATACAAATTCAAATGTCCAATTATTATTTGAAGGTGAATTTAATGCAATGATGGCAATGATGATTAAAAAACCACTTCAAAAGTTTATCAATACACTTTCAGATAATATTTCGAAATTGTAAAAATTATAATACTATTTATAGATAAAGGCAATTACTTCGTGATTGCCTTTTTTTTATTTACATCTACCCTTAAAGACCCGTAATTTATTTAAGTTGATTGTTTTTTATTGATGTATCTTTGCATTTATGGCAAGAAAAAAGAAAAATTTTATTTTTGAGAATATTGAGGTTATTGATGCTGGAGCTAGAGGTAAAACAGTTGCAAAAGCACCTGATGGTCGTGTTATCTTTTTAACAAATACAGTTCCTGGTGATATTGTTGATATCAGAACTGGCAAAAAAAGAAAGGCCTATTTTGAAGGAACCGCCATTAAATTCCATAAGAAATCTGACAAACGAGTTGATCCTGTTTGTGATCATTTTGAACACTGCGGTGGATGTAAATGGCAGCATATGGGCTATGAACATCAACTTTTTTACAA
>JAGLDM010000187.1 GCA_023145595.1 Flavobacteriaceae bacterium
GTTAAAAAGATCATCCACTTTTTATATACACCAGGTAGTTGTAGTGATGAATAAACAGCATTCACCCCTTTTACGGCATCACCCTCAGTCTGCCAAAATGTGTCAACAGTCATCTCATTTGGATTTACCAGTTCATCGAAATCTTCGCAAGAAATAGTAAGCATTAAAACGGCTATCAAAGACGCAATAATATATTTTTTATTTTTTTTCATTTTTATGAATTTTTTAATTAAAATTTAGCTTGAAGTCCCAAAGAAATAGTACGTGGATTAGGGAAAGCACCCCAATCAACACCTCTTTCAAGTATCCAACCATTTACCACTTCTGGATCATATCCAGGATAATTTGTTAGTGTCAATAAGTTTTGAGCAGATGCATAAACTCTTAACTTACTAAATCCAACTTTCTCCATGTTTGGAACATTAAAACCTACCTCAATATTTTTAAGTTTTACATAGTCACCATCATAAAGAAATCTGTCTTGAGGTCCATAATTATTTTTACTTCCTTCAGATCCGAACATAGCAATTGGAGTTGTATTTGATTGATTCTGAGGTGTCCACGTCTCCAAACCTGCTAGGTGGTTCATGTAATCGTCTGTACGACTAGTAACATATCCTTGTCCCCAGTAGATATCATGTCCTAACTGAGAGAATAAGAATATAGATGCATCAAATCCTTTATATTCAGCATACAGATTTAAACCGATGTCTGCCTTTGGAAATGGATTACCCATCATTACACGATCTTCTTCGTTAAGAATAAAATCACCGTTTTGATCAATATAGTGTACATCTCCTGGAGCCGCACCATACTGTACAGCCTCAGCCTGCTCATCTTGCTGCCAAATACCATCAGTTTCTCTCAAATAGAAAGTACCGATTGCATAACCAGGTCGCGTCATCGTCATACTTCCTGCAAGTTCACCAAGTGAACCTAAATCCATTACTTCATTTTTATTATGACTTGCATTAAGCCCTATCCCATATTTAAACTCGTTATCCATATTACGGTAATTGATTCCTAATTCTATACCACTATTTCTGA
>JAGLDM010000188.1 GCA_023145595.1 Flavobacteriaceae bacterium
TAACATTTTGCTGCCATTGCCAAGTTGATACTTCCCCTTGGTGAGGCTCCAAAACTGATTAGATTTTTTAAATCTGCTAAATTGTATCTTTCCGGATAACGGGTTGCAAATATGATATCAAGAATATATTTTTCAATTTTCTCATCCATATAAACCTCTTTTACCGCTTCACGTGCATTGTTGATTTGTGTTAGCGAAACTACTGGATTCACTTTTTGAAATCCGCCTGTTAAATTCTGACGCATAATTAATTGCTCATCATCAATTTTTGGATAATCAATCACCACTTTCAACATAAAACGATCGACCTGTGCTTCTGGTAACGGGTATGTTCCTTCTTGCTCTACTGGATTCTGAGTTGCCATTACCAAGAATGGATCGTCTAACTTAAACGTTGTATCTCCAATCGTAATTTGACGCTCTTGCATGGCTTCTAATAATGCAGATTGTACTTTGGCTGGTGCTCTGTTAATCTCATCAGCTAAAACGAAATTTGCGAAAATCGGTCCTTTCTTAATCATGAAATCATTTTCTTTCATGTTATAGATCATCGTACCAACAACATCTGCAGGTAATAAATCGGGTGTAAACTGTACACGACTAAAATCACCTTTTACTGCTTGTGCCAAGGTGTTAATTGCCAAAGTTTTTGCCAAACCAGGCACACCTTCTAGTAAAATATGTCCATTTCCTAATAATCCAATAAGTAACCGATCGATCATACTCTTCTGACCTACAATCACTTTATTCATTTCCATCGTTAACAAATCAACAAAAGCACTCTCTTTTTCAATCTTCTCGTTTATGGCTCTTATGTCAACTGTTTTGTTCGTTTCGTCTATCATTATTAAAAAATTTAAGTCGTGAATTTACTATACTTTCTCACGTGATGCAAGTAGCGTATTATTTTTTTTTTTTTGCTGTTAAAAATTGGTTAAAAATCCCTTAAAGAAGAACTATTCTTTATAACTGTGAAGCGTTAAATCAGTTCCATCAAAAACGGCATATGTGGAGTGTACGATCCAATCTCCTGTATTAATGTATTTAGAGTTTTTTTGAAGTGTAATTTCCATTGGTAAATGTCGATGTCCGAATAAAAAATAATCGTAGTGTTTCTTTTCTAGTTTTCTATTGCAATATTGCACTAGCCACTCTTTTTCTTCGCCTAAAAAAACAACATCTTCATCTCCAGAAATTAATCTGTTTTTAACTGAAAGATATTGTGCTAAGGCGACTCCAATATCTGGATGCAACCAACGGTATAACCATTTTGAAAGCGGGTTGATAAATACTTTTTTCATTCGCTTATAGCCTTTGTCTCCAGGACCAAGACCATCTCCATGTCCGATTAAAAAGGTTTTGTTATTGAAAGAAAATTCTTTGGGTTTGTGATAAACCGGAATGTTTAATTCGGTTTCAAAATAATCTCGCATCCATAAATCGTGATTGCCTACAAAGAAATAAATCGGAATTCCGCTATCTCTAATTTCGGCTAGTTTTCCTAAAATTCGTACAAATCCTTTTGGCACTACTTTCTTGTATTCAAACCAAAAATCGAACAAATCTCCTAATAGAAAAATGGCTTCTGCATCTTGTTTAACTATATCTAGCCAACGAATAAATTTTTGCTCACGCACAAAACTTTTTTCATAAGTAGGCGCTCCAAAATGTTGGTCTGAAGCAAAATATATTTTTTTATTTGGAGTCATAATCAATTCAAAAATATGTTATCCTAATTTACTTTTTTTGTTACTATTACAAACCGACCCTAAATATAGTTTCTGTTTTAAATCAACATTATTCAACCAATTGATTTCCAACTATAATTAAATTCTCCTTTTCAATTTCATTTACTTTATCTATCATTAAATCGTCTTGCGTAATTACCTCGTAAAATCCATTATAGTCAAAAATATTATACGCGAAACGCGTTTTTAAATAATATTGTATTCTCTCTTTTACATTGTTCGAAACAGGCTCACTCAAATCCAATTCTTCAAGATACAAATCAAGAATTCTTTCATCTGTATCAAAATTTTTGACAAATGAATCTATAGAAATATCTTTAAATTCATTTCTATGATTATCTACATATTCAAACGCAAAATCATTCATTTTTAAAGCATATCTATTCAGAATAGATTTGGTGGTGTCTATTCCTACAAATATGTCTGGCACAATTCCACCGCCACCATAGACCAATTTACCTTTAGGAGTTTTAAACCGTAAAGAATCATTCACTTTAATACTGTCTGCAGACACCAATTCTCCATTGCTATATCTTTCTTCAAAATGTGCATAATACTCCTCGCCCTTACTTAGGTCATAAGGTTTTTGAATAGAACGACCTGTTGGCGTATAATATCTTGCTACCGTTAATCGGATTGCAGACCCATCACCCAAGCCCATCGTTTGCTGCACCAAACCTTTCCCAAAAGATCTTCTTCCAATAATGGTTCCTCTATCATTATCTTGTAAAGCTCCGGCAACAATTTCACTTGCTGATGCTGAATTTTCATTAATTAAAACATACACCTCATTATTTTCAAATACTCCTTTAGAGGTTGCAAAATCTTCCTTGATATCGCCCTTTTTATTTTTTGTAAAAACAATAAGTTTATCCTTTTTCAGAAATTCATCAACAATCTTATTTGCAACACTCATAAATCCACCTCCATTATCTCTTAAGTCAAATACTAATGTTTTCATTCCTTTAGCGATTAAATCGTCTAATGAAAGTTTAAACTCATCATAAGATGTTAAAGCAAAGCGCTCTAATTTAATATAACCAATAGAGTCGTTAATCATAAAGTGAGCGGAGACACTTTTAATAGGCACCTCTCCTCGCTTCAATAAATAATGCGCTACCGTATCACTTGAACGCCTATAAATTGTCAAATCAACTTCGGTGTCTGGCTCTCCTTTTAAGATGGATATCACTCCTTTATTGTTAATCTGAACTCCGGACAACGTGTCTTTATTTGCCATTAAAATTCGGTCACCTGCCTTAAGACCAATCTTTTTACTTGGCCCGCCTTCAATAACTTTTACAACAACAACAGAATCTTTAAAAATTCTAAACTGAACACCTACGCCAACAAAATTACCTTGCATCTTTTCATTCTCCAGTTTCAATTGTTTTCTTGTAAAATAAACAGAATGCGGATCTAATTTCCCAACAATTTGATTAATGGCGCCATCTAACAGTTCGTCAGTATTTACCTCATCAACATAATCATATTGGATATAATTAATCAGCTTTTTTATTTTAGATTCTTCTGGGCTTGATGTAAATACAGAGACTGCGGTGTCTTTAAAGTTTAAAAAGCTTCCAATCACAATTCCAATGGCTACAGCCACTCCAAAATAAACAGGAATTAAATTGTTATTCTTCATTTAAATCTTGTAAGTGCGTTAATTCTACTCCAGCTTTCATTAAAAAATCCAATCCAGAAGTGTCTTTGTAAGCGTTTAAAAATACGACTCTTGTAATCTCTGACTGGTGAATTAATTTACTACACTCTTTACAAGGAGAAAGTGTTATATAGAGTGTTGCACCTTTACAAGATTGTGTAGAACTTGCAACTTTTAGAATAGCATTTGCTTCGGCATGTAAAACATTCCAATTGGTATTTCCCTCTTCATCTTCACATTTATTGTCAAAACCTGTGGGAGAACCGTTAAATCCGTCTGAGATAATCATGCGTTTTTTAACAATTAATGCCCCTACTTGTTTTCGTTTACAAAAAGACAATTTCGCCCACTCCAAAGCCATTCTCATATAGGCCTTATCATACTTCTTTTGCTTCTTACTCATTCGTTTTTTTTATATCACGAAAATAAATAGAAATAAGGAATTCTAGGTTAATTATTTACCAAATTTTATGAGAAATCAACATTGGGATTACCAATCCAATAACAATCGATGAAATCACCAAGGCCCAATCACGTTTTGAAAACCTAAATACTGTTTGAAATAAAGCCCCCAAAATTAGAATAACGATTGCAACCACTACCTGCGCTGCCTCTACTCCTAAAGAAAATTCTAAGGCTGAAAGAAATTTGTTGTGATTTCCTACAATTCTTGAAAATCCGCCTGCAAAACCGAGTCCGTGGATAAATCCGAAGAACAAGGCAATCATCAATTTAAAATAATAGCCTCCATCTTTTGAAGTTTTTCCTGCGGTAAAAACATTATAAACAGCAAATATTAAAATACTAATCGGAATTAAAAACTCGGTATATCTACTAGACACATATATTAATCCGTAAACGGACAGTAGTAATGTTAAGGTATGACCAATGGTAAATGCAGTAATTAAATAGACAGTTTTAATCCAGTCATTAAAAGAATATGCAACCAAAAGCACAATTAAAAACAGTAAATGGTCGTAAGCAAACCAGTTTAGAATATGAAAAAAACCATGCTTTAGAAAATAAATAAATGCATCCATTAAACTATTTTTAGGGTTAATACCGTTTTAAACATCTGAAAAGAACCTTATTTTTGGTTTGCACACTAAAAATAATATGATGGGACTTTTCAGACGTACCAAAAGTACGAACAAGCCGCTTATTATACAAATTTTAGATTTAGTACCTTCTTGGATACTAACTCGCTGTGCCGAAGAACATAAAAGAGACAAATGAGGTAGTGGGTATAAGACTCTTGATCAATTTGTAGCCTTAACTTTCGGATGGAAGTGATGAAATTTATAAGCGTTTCGTCTAATTGTTCAACGCTTCCGACATTTTGAAAATTTGACTGCGCTTTGCTGCGTCTAATTGTTCAACGCCTCCGACATTTTGAAAATTTGACTACGCTTTGCTGCGTCTAATTGTTCAACGCTTCCGCTCCACCAACAATTTCCAATATTTCATTAGTAATTGCTGCCTGACGAGCTTTGTTATACATCAACAACAATTCGTCACGCAATTCATTTGCGTTGTCTGTTGCCTTATGCATTGCTGTCATACGTGCTCCGTGTTCTGATGCAGAAGAATCTCGAATGGCTTTGTATAACTGCGTTTTTAATGCTTTTGGTATTAATTCTAAAACAATTTCAACTTTTGAAGGCTCAAAAATATAATCTGCACTTCCTTCCGATTCCTCTTCTACTTTTTCAATTGGCAAAAACGACTCTATTTGTACTATCTGAGTGGCAGCATTTTTAAATTGATTGTATATAATCTCTATTTTATCATAGACTCCATCAACATATAAATCCATTATTTGCTGTGCAATTACAGCAACATTCTCAAATGTTAAATCATCAAACACTTCAGACTTGTTTTCAATAACGGTAAACTGTTTAGATAACAAATCATTTCCTTTTTTACCAATAGCGAAAACATCAACTTTTTTGCCTTTATAAGCTCTAGAAGCATGTTTAGTCGTTGCTTTAATTATTGATGAGTTAAAGCCTCCACACAAACCTCTATTAGAAGTGATTGCAATTAATAATACTTTTGAAACTTCACGTTGTTCAGAAAACGCACCTCTAGTATCAGCATCTAAAGAGGCGCTTAAACTTTGTAACAGTTGTGTCAATTTATTTGCATACGGACGCATTTGTGTAATTGCATCTTGAGCTTTTTTCAATTTTGCAACCGATACCATTTTCATGGCACTGGTAATCTGCATCGTTGAACCTATCGATGTAATTCTGTTACGTATTTCTTTTAAATTTGCCATTCTTTGTTTTTTGTCATTCCTGCGCAGGCAGGAATCTTTTTATACAAACTTCAATCATGAGATTCCTGCCTTCGCAGGAATGACAACTATGCGTACTGTGCTGAAACTTCTTTTGCTACTTTTACCAAAACATCAGTTGCTTCATCCGTTAATTTTCCAGATTTTAAAATATCTAAAATATCTCTATGTTTTGCATTTAAATACTCTAAGTAATTTATTTCAAATTCTTTAACTTTTTCAACAGGAACATCTTTCAATAAGTTTTTAGATCCTGCATAAATAATTGCAATTTGATCTTCAACTGTAAACGGACTTGCTTGTGCTTGTTTCAAAATTTCAACATTACGTTGTCCTTTAGAAATTACATTCATTGTTGCAGCATCTAAATCAGAACCAAA
>JAGLDM010000189.1 GCA_023145595.1 Flavobacteriaceae bacterium
GTTCGTGAAAAACGGCGCCAGATTATCGATTCCACGGTTAAACTTTTTATTGAACATGGCTATCATAAAACCACGACCCGGATGATTGCAAAGGCTGCCAATTTTTCCATCGGTTCTTTGTACGAATATGTCAGCTCTAAAGAAGATCTCCTGTATCTGGTCTGCAAAACCATTCATGAAGAGGTCCAGGATGCGGTGGAAAAGGCATTGTCAAATACGGATAAGGGAAAAGAACGGCTTGCCCGGGTCATCCGGCAATATTTTTATGTGTGCGATCGGATGGGAGACCATATTCTTCTGATGTACCAGGTGACCCAGTTTTTACCGGAAAAATGGAAAGTACGAGTCCTGGTCAATGAGTTGAATATCACCGATATTTTTATCAATGCGCTGTCGTCAATGTCAGGGAAAAAAGCCTTTCCAGCACTGGATGACAAACTATTGAATCTTGTGGGTCACAACATATCCGTCCTGGGTCAGATGTGGGCGTTTCGGCGAGGGCACATGCAGCGCAATTTTACCATTGAGGAATATATTAAGATTCAAACCGATTTTATCCTTGGGTTGATATTTTAACAGACATAAAATTTTTTATTTATTTTTTTTGCGGTTTATGCCACTTAAATTGTGGTAGATAAATTTTGTTTAGTTTGATCAAACTCCAGAAGGTCTGAAAAGGAGGAATGATGAGCACGGAAATCCAAATCTATAAACCCAGATATTCCGTTAAGGTGGTGACGGCGACATCGCTTTTTGACGGTCATGATGCGGCCATCAATATTATGAGAAGAATTTTGCAGGATTCCGGTGCGGAAGTGATTCACATCGGTCATAACCGGTCTGCAAAAGAGGTGGTGGACGCGGCCATAGAAGAAGATGTACAGGGGATTGCCGTATCCAGTTACCAGGGCGGACATGTCGAATATTTTAAGTATATAAAAGATCTTTTAGACGAAAGAGGTGCATCCCATATTAAGATTTTCGGCGGTGGCGGCGGTGTGATCATTCCCGCGGAAATGGATGAACTGCATGCCTATGGGATAACCCGGATCTATTCTCCTGAAGATGGTTCAAAAATGGGGCTTCAGGGGATGATCAACGATATGATGCAATCCATGGATGCCCCTTCGGTGGACTATGAGAATCTGGCGGTTGAGGATCTGAATATTGAGAATAAATATGTGACGGCAAATTTTATTACGGCGGTTCAGGAAGCCAAGGCCGGCGACCGGGATGTGTTTGAAAAAATTATGGCCATCATTTCCAAACGGGCCGACAAACGGGATGTTCCCGTTATCGGATTAACCGGAACCGGTGGTGCGGGCAAGTCCTCTTTGACAGATGAATTGATTATCAGAATTCTCCATGATTTTAAAGATGTTCATATCGCCGTTATTTCCTGTGATCCGTCCAGAAAAAAAACAGGGGGTGCCCTGTTAGGGGACAGGATCAGGATGAATTCCATTGAAACCGGGCGTGTTTATATGCGGTCTCTGGCCACAAGACGGTCCCAGACAGAGCTTCCCGATGTTCTTCCCGATGCGATTTCTGTGGTCAAGGCTGCGGGGTATGACATGATTCTGGTGGAAACAGCCGGTATCGGTCAGGGAGATTCCCGGGTGGTGGACCTGGTGGATCTGTCCGTCTATGTCATGACCGCAGAATTCGGTGCCCCCTCCCAACTGGAAAAGATCGATATGCTGGATTATGCGGATATGGTTGTGGTGAACAAGTATGAGAAAAAAGGCAGTGAAGATGCCGTGCGGGATGTGAGAAAACAGGTTCAGAGAAATCGTAAGGCCTGGGAAACAGATCCAAAAGCGCTGCCCGTATACGGCACCATTGCATCCAAATTTAATGATGACGGGATTACCGCGTTTTATCACGGGCTTCTGGATCTGATTTTTGAAAAGAAAAACATTCAATATGAGTCCCGTCTGCCCCGAATGGATAAAAAAGAATCTTCTTCGAAAACCATTATTATTCCGGGGGCAAGAACGCGGTACCTGGCTGAAATTGCCGATGCCGTAAGACACTACCACAAGACAACAACAAACCAGGCAGATGCCGTACGAAACCGGTGGCATTTGATTGAGGCCTCTAAAACATTGGCGGGCCAGGGCCTTGACCCATTGCCCCAGGTCCTGGAGAAATTAAAGGAAGCGGTTGCCCAGGCCCAGACTCTGGTAGAACCAGAGACCGATGGCATTATCGATGACTTCAAGTCCTTAAAGGACCGGTATGAGAAGGATGAACTGGTGTATCATGTCCGGGATAAGGAATTTCGGCTGCCCCTTTACACCCGGTCCCTGTCTCACTCCAAAATTTCGAAAATCGCCCTGCCCCGGTTCACAGATCCGGGAGAAATCTATACCTGGATGCGAAACGAAAATGCTGCCGGAAATTTTCCGTACACAGCCGGGGTCTTTCCCCTGAAACGGGCGGATGAAGATCCCACCCGGATGTTTGCCGGAGAAGGCGGTCCTGAAGATACCAACCGGCGGTTCAAACTGCTGTCCGGCAGTTATCCGGCCAAACGGCTGTCCACCGCTTTTGATTCGGTTACCCTTTACGGATTTGATCCGGATACCCGCCCGGATATTTACGGCAAAATCGGCACTTCCGGGGTGAGCATCTGTACCCTGGATGATTTAAAGGCTCTGTATAGCGGATTTGACCTGTGTGCGCCCAATACATCGGTATCCATGACCATTAATGGCCCGGCCCCCATGATGCTGGCCAAATTCATGAATACGGCCATGGCCCAGCAGATGGATAAGTTTAAAGAACAAAACAATCGGGAACCGTCGGATGATGAAGCCGCAGCCATCCGGCAGTTTGCCCTGTCCAATGTAAGGGGAACGGTTCAGGCAGATATTTTAAAAGAGGACCAGGGACAGAATACCTGTATTTTTTCCATTGAATTTGCCCTGAAAATGATGGGGGATATCCAGCAGTATTTTATTGATCATAAGGTCAAAAATTTTTATTCTGTTTCCATATCCGGATACCATATTGCCGAGGCCGGGGCAAATCCCATTACCCAATTGGCCCTGACCCTGGCCAACGGGTTTACCTATGTGGAGTATTATCTTTCCCGGGGAATGGATATCGACAGCTTTGCGCCCTCCCTCTCGTTTTTCTTTTCCAATGGTATGGATCCGGAATATACGGTGATCGGCAGGGTGGCCAGGCGGATCTGGGCCGTGGCCATGAAATATAAATATGGGGGAAATGAAAAATCCCAGCGGTTGAAATATCATATCCAGACCTCGGGCAGATCCCTGCACAGCCAGGATATCCAGTTCAATGATATCCGGACCACGCTCCAGGGGCTGTGTGCCATTTATGACAATTGTAACAGCCTTCACACCAATGCCTTTGATGAAGCCATTACCACACCGTCGGCAGAATCTGTGAGACGCGCCCTGGCCATCCAGTTGATCGTCAACCGGGAGTGGGGATTGACCCAGAATGAAAATCCGCTGCAGGGCAGCTTTATCGTGGATGAGCTCACCGATCTTGTGGAAGAGGCCGTTCTCATTGAATTTGAAAGAATTACGGAAAGAGGCGGCGTGCTGGGGGCCATGGAAACCGGGTACCAGAGAGGCAAGATCCAGGAAGAGTCCATGTATTATGAGTACCTGAAGCATTCCGGCGGACTTCCCATTGTGGGGGTGAATACCTTTGAAGATCCGGATGCGGATTACGCGGACATGGCAAATCATCTGGAGCTTTCAAGGTCAACGGATGATCAGAAAAAGGCCCAGTTGGCAAAGCTGAAAGCGTTCAAAGAAAGACATCAGGACGCATCTGTCCAGGCCATTGCGGACCTGAAACTCACCGCATTAAATGGTGGAAACCTGTTTGAAAGGTTGATGGAGACGGTCCAGGTCTGCAGTCTGGGAACCATTACTCAGGCCTTGTATGAGGTAGGGGGAAAGTACAGAAGAAATATGTAGTGCCGACCGAAAACCGCCAATTTTCCCGATTACGGCGTTGAGCTCAACCAATTTTATAAAACCGGGGTAATCCTCGAAATACTTAATGTATTCCTCCGGTTAAAATTATCGCCCGCCTTGTACTCGGAAAAATTTTCAGGTTTTCAGTCAGGCACCATGAAAAAAATAGGAGACCTTTAAATATGAATACAGCAGTTATCGTCAGTGCCACACGAACCCCTCTGGGAAGTTTTGGCGGAACATTAAGTACCGTGGGGGCCACCGACCTGGGCGCCCTCGTGATCGAAGAGGCCATTGCCAGGGCGGGTATTGATAACAGCGTTATCAATGAGTGCATCATGGGCATGGTGTTGCCCTGTGGGTACGGCCAGAACCCGGGAAAGATTGCTGCGGTAAAAGCGGGTCTGCCCTGGGACGTGGAGTCCATTACAGTGAATAAAGTGTGCGGGTCATCATTAAAAGCCGTGATGCTGGCGGCCCAGGCCATCCAGTGTGGTGATGCCGATGTGGTGGTGGCCGGGGGTATGGAAAATATGAGCATGGCCCCCTATTACATGGATAAAGCCCGGTGGGGCCATCGCATGGGACCCGGCAGAATTGAAGATCATATGGTCCATGACGGGCTGTGGGATGTGATCAATGATTTCCACATGGGCATGTCCAATGAATTGTGCAGTGAAAAATGGGCAGTCTCCAGGGAAGCTCAGGATGCATTTGCGGCACTATCGTATGAAAGAGCAATGGCAGCCATTGCCACCGGCCGGTTTGCGGATGAAATCGTACCGGTCAAGATTCCCCAGAGAAAAGGCGATCCCCTTATTTTTGATATGGATGAATGCCCCAAAGAAACCAGTTACCAGGCCCTTTCAACCATGAAACCGGCTTTTAAAAAAGACGGGAAGGGTACTGCCGGAAATGCTTCCATCATCAGTGACGGGGCTTCAGCCCTTGTGGTCATGAGTGAAAAAAAGGCCGGGGAACTGGGCTGCAGGATCATGGCCACCATTGGTTCCCAGGCATCCTATGGCATTGATATGAAACATGTTTTGATGGCACCGATTTATGCCATTCCCAAGGTATTGAAAAAAGAGGGCGTGTCCATTTCAGATATCGATCTGTTTGAAATTAATGAAGCCTTTTCCGGCAGCTCTACAGGGATCAACAGCGTGCTGGAACTTGACCCTGAGCGCGTAAACGTGAATGGCGGAAGCGTTGCCCTGGGGCATCCCATCGGTGCATCCGGCGCCAGGGTGTTGACCACCTTACTCTATGAAATGGCAAAACGGGATGTGCATCGCGGTCTTGCCTCTCTTTGCCTGGGGGGTGGAGAAGCTGTTGCGCTTGTGGTCAACAGGTGATATGACAAATCATTGTCAAAAAAAGGACAATGAATCAAACGATTGGGAACGACGTATACTTAAGGAGGAAAAATGCAAGTAAAGACATTTGGTGTTATTGGGTCCGGACAAATGGGCAACGGGATTGCACAGGTTGCCGCCGCCAGCGGCCTTGATGTTGTGATGAGTGATATTAAAGCAGAATTTTGTGAGAACGGTGTTGCCACCATCACAAAAAACCTTGACCGGATGGTCAAAAAAGAAAAAATCTCCGAGGCTGACAAGGCGGCCATCCTTGGCAGGATAACGACCACCACTGATTTGAAAGACATGGCATCTGCGGATTTTGTTGTTGAAGCTGCAGTGGAAAGGGAAGACCTGAAATTTAAAATTTTTGAAGATCTGGATAAGATCTGTCCCCCCCAGGTGATTCTGGCCACGAACACCTCTTCCATTCCCATTGGTCGAATTGCCGCCAGAACATCCCGGCCGGACAAGGTGATCGGGATGCATTTCATGAACCCGGTTCCTGTGATGAAACTGGTTGAGGTCATTAAAGGGCTTGCCACTTCGGATGAGACCTTTGATACCACCTGGAAATTGTGCGGGGACTTTGGAAAAACCCCTGCCGAAGCCAATGATTTCCCCGGCTTTATTGCCAACAGGATCCTGATGCCCATGATCAATGAAGCTATCTTCTGCCTATATCAAAGCGTGGGTAATGCAGAAGATATTGATACAGTAATGAAACTTGGAATGGCACATCCAATGGGGCCATTAGCGTTAGCAGATTTTATTGGACTTGATGTATGCCTATCTATTTTAAATGTAATGTATGACGGGTTTAAAAATCCGAAATATGCTCCTTGTCCACTATTGGTAAACATGGTAAACGCAGGGAAATTAGGTGTGAAATCCGGTGAAGGTTTTTACGATTATTCTGAAAGTAAAAAGGCTGAGGTTATTGCGAAACAATTTTTATAAGGACACAACAGTTCAGCCTAAATTTTATTAAGAATCAAGTAATGCAGACGATTATTAGAAATCATCTTCATCGTTTTTTTCTGCTTTTTTATTCCAAATCTTCAATTTATCGTCAATCGTAATTCCAGAAATAATCTCTACATTTTCACCATCTGAAATTCCTAATTCAATAATTCGTTTTTCAAATTCTTGTTCTCCTATAAGCACTTCAACATAAGGTTCTTCTGTTTTTTTATCAAATTGCATAACGGCTTCTCTTATTGAAAGGACACTATACTTTTGCTCCAAAATAATTTCAGCATTGGCACTATAACCTGCCCGTAAAAAATAACCATCTTCTAAAGCAACATCTGCTTTAATTGTAAATTGAACGGTTCCACTCTCTTCTGTTCCTTTTGGTGCAATAAAGTTTAATTTCGCAGGGAATTTAGCATCGTCAATCGCCCCAATCACAATCTCTAAATCAGTATTAAGTTCAATTTTACCAACCTCTGCTTCGTCAACTTTTCCTTCAAAAATCATTTTTGTCATATCTGCAACAGAAGCTATTGTAGTTCCTGCATTAAAATTGTTTGACTGAATTACTTGATCTCCTTCCTCTACAGGGATTTCCAATATCATTCCAGAAGTAGTCGCTCTAATATTAGTGTTTGCTGTACTCCCTGCTCCTCCAGCAGATCCTTTCAAAATAATTTGATAATTATTTTGAGCATTTTTTAAGTTTTGTTTTGCTTGGCTATAAGCTAATTCTGCATTCTCAAATTCCTGACTTGCTATAACCCCTTTGGCATACAATTTACTTTTTCGATCATAGACAACTTTGGCATTTTTTAAACTCAGTTCCAAATTACTCACTTGTCCTTTGGCGTTTATTAAAGATTGTTCATTAGGAACTACGCGAACCGAGGCTATTAAATCACCTTTTTTTACAATCGCCCCTTCTTCTAAATAAATTTTATCAATAATTCCAGATATTTGAGGTTTAATTTCCACCTCTTCCAATGGGGTTACTTTACCAGTCGCTACCGTTTTTTTAATGATATTAGTTTTAAAAGCAGTCTCTGTTTCAAAAGCATTAACAGATTTAGAATTCATTTTACCAAACCATATTAATACAGCGATTAATGCGATGGCTATAATTGAAAATACTATTGTTTTCTTCATTTCTATTCTATTTATTCTAATTTAATTATCTTCTTTATTATTCTTCTCTCAGCGCTTCTATAGGTCTAAGATTTACCGCACGCTGCGCAGGAATCATCCCTATTAATGATCCAAATATCACTAATGCTGCTACCGCACCTAATGCAATTGGAATATTTACCGTTGGGTTTGTAAATGGAAAATCTCCATTCGATAAAAATTTATCTAAAAACATCAATGCTACCCCAGCGAAAATAATTCCTAATGCCCCAGCAATTGAAGTTAAGAAAACAGATTCTAATACAATCTGACCTCTAATTTTACTAGGAGTTGCACCAATTGCTCTTCGGATTCCTATTTCTTTAGTACGTTCTTTTACCGTAATTAATAAAATACTACCGATGGCGATAACTCCAGCCAATAATGTTGAAATCCCTACGAACCAAGTTAAGAATTGCATTCCTTTTACAAAGCCCATAACCTTACCTAACATCTCACCCAGATTTGCCGATCCAAATGCTACCGTATCATCTGGATGCACATTATGTCTTCTTTTCATCAAAGCCTTGATATCCTTTTCTACTTGAACAATATCTGCATTTTTATGTGCTGATATAACCATCCAATCAATTCGATCACCCAAATTGTGCATTTTTCTAAAGGTAGAAAATGGTATATAAATGGAATCATCCTTTTCAAAATAGGAAGAAACTTTATTTTCTTTATAGACACCTACTACTTTAAAGAAACTATTCTCAATTTCAATAAAACTACCCACAATTTTATCATCATGTTCATACAATTCATCCACAATTTTTTCTCCAATCACACAAATCTTTTTTGTTTCTTTAACATCAATAGCATTAATAAATCTACCTTCTAATAATTTTACTTTACTTACTTCATCTACAATCGGAAGATCACCAAAAAGTTTATACTCTCCTGAATTTGTACTTCTTTTAACTTGTACCCCAGCACCCCACATTCCATCAACAGCTCTTGGAGCGATAAACTGGACTTCTGGTATCAGTTTTTTAATCGCTTCAACATCTTGCATTTTTATGTCAATCTCCTTACCCCGCTTAAACCCTTTATTCGGAATTGAAGTACGCTTACCCCAAAGAAAAAGGCTGTTTGTGGCCATACTGCTAAATTCTCTATCAAATCCATTTTCCATTCCACGAGTGGCTCCCAATAAAGTAATGAACAAAAAAACACCCCAAAGCACTCCCAAAATAGTAATTACTGTACGTAATTTACTTTTCCGAATAGAACCGAATATTTCCTGCCAAGAATCTTTATCAAAAATAAATTTCATTCGTTTGGTTTCTGTTTTTTAATTATCTGCTAAAGCAACTACTGGTTTTATTTTTGCTGCCCTTCTTGCTGGTATAAATCCTGCGATGGCTCCAATAACAATTAATAAAATGGTTGCCCATATTATAGTACTCGTATTTACTTCAGGATTGGTAATAAAATAATCTTCTAGTTTGTCTCCTATGTTTTCTAAGGTGAAAACGGCAAGTAAAATTCCAATATAACCTGCAATAGCCGTTATAAAAATAGATTCTTGTAAAATTAACCCAACAATAGCACTTGGTTTTGCCCCCAATGCCTTACGAATCCCCAGTTCTTTGGTTCGTTCTTTTACCACAAAAACCATAATATTTCCTATGGCTATTGCTCCTGCAAATAACGTCCCTACACCAATCCACAACACCACTAATTGTAACATATTTGCAAAATCCATATTTTTTTCAACGTCTTCAAATGCTGATCTAATTCGAATACCTCCTCTATCTTTTTCTGAAACGAAATGTTTTTCTTTTAAGGTTTTTCTAATATCTATCGCTAATTTACGAGCACCGTCAACCCCAAGATCCAAATTATAAGACAGTACTATTTGATCAATTTTATCTGTTCCCTTATAGATACTTTGCAATGTTGATACCGGAGAATAAATATTTCGTTCCTCTCTATCACCACCTGGGTCTTTAAAAATGCCTACAACCTTATACATAATTCCGTTTAAATTTAAAAACTTACCTATAGCGTTTTCTTTTTTAAACAAATCTGCAGCAACCAAACGACCAATTACAATAAATCGTGTTTTATTTCGAATATCATTATCGTTTATAAATCGTCCTTCAGTAATAATCGTATTTTCCAAATATTGATGATCGGGATGTACTGCTCTTACTGTATAACGTCCATTTTCCTTTTTATATCGCGCATTTACTCCATTATAAAATCGTGCGGAGATATATTCTATTTTATCTCCGTATTTATTCTTAATTAATTCTAAATCATCATTTTTAAATTGAATTCTCCTATTCTCTTTAAATCCTTTATAAGCTTTTGTAGTTCTTCCTGGGTAAGCATAAATCATATTCTGAGCATCATCTATAAAAAACGCGTTGAACGTGTTTTTTAAACCGTTACCCATCCCGAATAATACTGTAAAAATATAGATCCCTAAGGTTACGGTAAAAGCTCCTAAAACTGTTCTAAGTTTATTGCTTTTGATAGATTCAAATATTTCTCGCCAACGATCAATATCAAACATGAGTTTGTGCTTTTTTCCCTACTTCGGTAAGTTCATCACTAATAATTAAACCATCTTTCAATCTAACTATTCTATCTGTTTGCTCGGCAACCTCCTCTTCATGCGTAATTACAAAAACGGTCATCCCTTCTCTATTAATTTCTTTCAACAAATCCATAACAGACTGTGATGTGGCTGAATCTAAGGCTCCTGTAGGTTCATCTGCAAGAACTACCTTCGGACTTGTAACTAGTGCTCTTGCAATTGCAACACGCTGTTTTTGACCTCCAGACATTTCTCCTGGCAAATGATTTGCCCATGGCTTTAACCCTACTTTATCTAAATATTCTAAGGCTAATTTTTGACGTTCTTTTCTGTTTACTCCTTTATAATACAACGGCAATGCAACATTTTCAATGGCTGTTTTATAATTTATCAAATTAAACGATTGAAAAACAAATCCTAAAAATTTATTTCGGAGCACTGCTGCTTTTTTCTCATTTAATTTTTCAATTTTCTGATTGTTTAAAAAATATTCCCCTTCGTCATGCACATCTAAAAGCCCTACTATATTTAATAATGTAGATTTACCTGAACCTGAAGACCCCATAATGGAAACAAATTCACCTTCTTTTATATGTAAATTTAAACCCTTTAAAACATGAAGAGATTCCTTACCCATTGGGTAAGATTTATGTAAATTTTTAATTTCAATCATTGCCAATATTAATATTTAGCGAAAGTAATACTCTATAAAAAAAGGGAGTATTAAGGTTTTGTTAAAAGGTGATTTTAAATTGATTTTGTAACTTGCAGGTATGAATGAAATTTCACATCAACCACTTTTATTTTTCGATGGAGTTTGTAATTTATGCAACTCTAGTGTACAATATATTCTTAAAAAAGATATTCAAAATCAATTCAAATTCGCTTCTTTACAATCAGACGCTGCTAAACAAATTTTGTTACAGTTTAACAAGGATAATTCTGATTTAGATTCGATAATTTTGACCCATAACAATCAACTGTATTCAAAATCTACGGCAGTATTAAAAGTTGCTGGGATTTTAGGCGGAATTTTATCGCTTGCTTTGGTTTTTTGGGTCGTGCCAAAACCGATAAGAGATTGGGTATATGGCTACGTAGCAAAAAACAGATATAAATGGTATGGCAAACGTGACATTTGCATGATTCCTACGCAAGAATTAAAAAGTAAATTTATTGGATAATGGTTTATATTTTCTCATCATAATTATCGTCCCAATTCTTAACATGTGGCTCGCCTAATTTACCCACAGATTTTGCTACAATCATTGAAACCGCCGCATCTCCTGTAATGTTTACCACTGTTCTACACATATCCAAAGGTCTGTCAATTGCAAAAATAAGTGCTAAGCCTGCTTCTGGAATTCCAGCATACCCCAATACTCCAACCAACATCACCATCCCTGCACCTGGAACAGCAGCAGAACCAATAGATGCCAACGTTGCTGTAGCAATAATCCCCAACTGCGTTGAAAAATCTAAGTCCATCCCAAATGCCTGCGCAATAAAAACTGCTGCCACTGCTTGATATAAACTTGTTCCATCCATATTTATAGTTGCTCCAATAGGCAATACAAAACTTGCTACTTCTTCATCAACTCCTAAATGCTCTGTAACCCTTTCCATAGTCACCGGCAAAGTTGCTGCACTTGAACTCGTTGAAAATCCTAATAATTGTGCTGGAGAAATTCCATTCATGAAAAATTTAGGTTTCTTTTTTGTAAACAGAAACACCATTAAATTGTAAAAAGCAATCATCAATAGCAAACCTACAAGAACGGTAATAGCATACCATCCTAGCGCCTTAAATAAATCTAAACTTGGTGATTCTGCCACAATCGCAGCTAATAATGCAAACACACCATAAGGAGCTGCTAACATAATTAAATCGACCATTTTAAGAATTACGTCATTAAATCCGTCGAAAAAATCTTTAACTGGTTTTCCTTTTTCCTCCGGAATTAAAATTAATCCGACCCCAAAGAATACCGCAAAAAATATGACTTGCAACATATTTCTATTACTCGTAGCCGCAGCAAAAATATTTTCAGGAACTAAATCAACCAAAGCCTGCAAAGGGCCACTTTCTTTTTGAGCGACCGAAGCTTCTTTATACTTCATGGTATTATCACCGTAATTAGCAACCATCTCCATACGTGTATCTTCACTAATTGATAAACCTGGCTTCACTAAATTCACCAAAACCAATCCGATAGAAATAGCAATTATGGTAGTAGATATATAAATTAAAATAGTTCTCCCTCCCATTTCAGAAAGTTTGGAGATGTCTTTTAAATCGGATACTCCTTTAATCAATGCCGCTAATATTAACGGAATCGCAATTAATTTTAACGAATTGATAAATATTTTTCCAAATGGTTTTATCCAATCTTGAACAATTTCCTTACCTCCATCAAAGTTACTCATTAAGATACCCACAATAACCCCCAAGAGCATCCCTAGTAATATTTTCCAATGTAAAGCTAGTTTTTTCATTTTTAAAATCTAATAATTATAAGTTGCTGAAAGGTATTAAAAATAATATATAATCCTCTTTAATAAATTTCCTGAAAAATAATTTAATTATTTATTCATTTTTGATTTGAAATTGTATTTTAGCCGCTCAAAAAAAACATGGAAAAATTAAAAAATCGTTGGGGTCTAACTTCTAACTGGCAAGTATTAGCCATTATATTAGCTTTTTCTGTAAATGGTTCTTTTGCATCTTATATTGCTAAACCAATTACAGAACTTATTGGCATCAGTTCTGAAACTCATGGTTGGATCTTTTGGTTGGTTCGTATACCTCTTATTTTTGTAGTGTATCAAATAACCCTTCCTCTTTCTGGTTGGATATTTGGACAATTCCAATTCTTCTGGAATATGGAAAAAAAAATGTTGAAGCGAATGGGCTTCAAACGTTTTTTCTCTGAAGAATAGGATTCTATCTAAAACACAAACTTTCGGTTTTATATGTAAAAATAGACTCTAATTTTAGTCTGTTTTCATCAATTACACCCTAGAACACCTCAAAATAAAGCGATTGACTCTAATCATTAGAAATCTCATGCTAATTATTAGTCAAAATAAAAGAAGATTGACTATTTTAGATTTCAATTACAAATCATAGAAAACGACAAACTAGCATAAATGCAGCAAAAATATACGCTTAAAGAACTTCCTGAAATCGCACAGAAAATCATTAAAAAGGCAAAAAGTAAAGTCTTATTATTCAATGGAGAAATGGGTTCTGGAAAAACCACTTTAATTAAAGAAATTACGAAACAACTAGGCGTTGTTGACATAGCAAGTTCTCCCACCTTTTCTTTGGTAAATGAATATCAAACCAATAAAGGAGAAACGATATACCATTTCGATTTTTATCGAATCAACTCTGAAGAAGAAGCGTATGATATTGGTATCGAAGATTATTTTTACAGCAATGCTTGGTGTTTTATTGAATGGGGCGATAAAGTTCAAAATTTACTACCTTTAGAAATTGTAAACATTAACATTCAGGTTTTAACTGAAAACCAAAGAACTATTGATATAAAAAACGATGTCTAAAAAATCAACTTCTCCCTTTAGCAAAGAACAACTAATGCCACAGGCAGAAATGCTTGAAATTGCAAAAAAGAAAGGAAAATTACTTATTGGTATTCCCAAGGAGTCTCACGGACAAGAAAAAAGAGTTTGCCTAACGCCAGATGCTGTTGAAGCAATAACTGCAAGCGGACATAGAATTGTTCTTGAAACAGGAGCAGGATTGGAATCTAATTTTTCTGATTCAGAATACTCAGAAGCAGGTGCAAAAATATCATACAATACAAAAGAAGTTTTTGAATGTAGTGTTGTTTTAAAAGTCGGCCCACCTTCTTATGAAGAAATTGACATGATGCAACCTCAAAGTGTATTGTTTTCTGCACTTCAACTTAAAACTCAGACTAAAAAATATTTCGAAGCTCTCGCTCAAAAAAGAATTACTGCTGTTGCTTTTGATTTTATTAAAGATGAACAGGGAACATATCCTGTAGTAAAATCGTTAAGTGAAATTGCTGGAACCGCCTCCATTTTAATCGCAAGTGAAATCATGAGTTCTAATGAGAATGGGAATGGATTATTATTAGGAAACATAAGCGGAGTTCCACCAACAGATGTGGTTATTTTAGGCGCAGGAACTGTGGGCGAATTTGCAGCAAGGTCTGCTTTAGGATTAGGTGCAACGGTTAAGGTTTTTGACAATTCTCTAAGCAAACTTAGACATATTCAAAAGTGCTTAGGCAATCTTATTTACACCTCAACCTTACAACCCAAAACTCTCCAAAAAGCATTAATGCGGTGCGATGTTGCTATTGGTGCAATTAGAGGAAACACACGCTCTCCTATTATTGTTACAGAACAAATGGTAGAAAACATGAAACAAAGCGCTGTCATTGTTGATGTAAGTATAGACCGAGGTGGTTGTTTTGAAACTTCTGAAGTTACTAGCCATAAAAAACCAACCTTTGAAAAACATGGCGTCATTCATTACTGCGTACCTAATATTCCTTCAAAATACTCTAGAACCTCCTCTGTATCAATTAGTAATATATTTACGCCTTACCTATTGAATATAGCAGATGAAGGCGGATTTGAAAATGCCGTAAGATTTAACAAAAGTCTGCAAAAAGGGATGTATTTTTACCATGGGATTTTAACCAATAAATCTGTTGCAGATTGGTTCGGATTACCATTTAGAGATATAAATTTATTGATATTATAATCCGACTGCTAAAATTGTTTTTTATTAAAATAAAAAGCATTCAATATTTATGTATTGGGCTATAAAAAATAACATTGTTTAATATGAACCTTTTTCAAAGAATCACTTATTATGGTATTGGGCTTATAGTAGGTTCTGTTTTTGTTTATTTTGTTTGGGGAAAGAAAGGGGCTACTTTTGATTACTTTCCGAATGCGCGTGTTTTAAAAGATATCAAAAATGATGTTCGGGAATTTAGTCCAGAAGCATTAGAACAAATGAAATCTTTAGAACTAGATTCTGCATCTATTTCATCAATTCTTAGCAATGGTAGCGTCGATTTTAAAAACAGTTCTCCTAGAGAAAAACCATGTAAAATGTATGTGGTTGATTCAGAATCAGAAAAAAATGTGATTACGCTAACTATTAAAAAGTGTGATTCAATTTCAACGATTAACAATGTGGTTAGAGTAGCGAAATAAAGGATCAGTGTCACTTGCTTGTCCGGTTACGAATAACAAACCACACCTATCTACCAATTCATAAAATGGAGCACAACTAAAACCGTTATCCGTTCTTATTACAATTTCCATCTCAGGGTAAGTTGCCAGAATCTTGATTATAATTCGTTTTAAAATTCCAACATACCATTTATTAAAGTGGCTATTTCCTAGACGAAAAACAGACAGAATTATTTGATCCGTTTCAGCATTATGAAAAAATAACTCATTCAACATAAACTGCCCATGCATTGCATAGTTCAAGATTGGGTGTAAAGTGTTAGTTTGCTTGTTTACACAATAAAATTAACATTTTACACCCAGTTTTATCTGTTTATAATGAATTTTTCAGGTTAAGAAGCCAATACTTCTTGAACCTTATCTGCTGCCTCTTGAAACTCAACAACCGAGTGAACTGGCAAACCACTTTCTTCTATTAACTGCTTAGCTTCAATAGCGTTTGTCCCTTGTAAACGAACAATAATAGGCACTTGAATTGCGTCACCTGCAGTTGCCATGTTTTTATATGCATCAACAATACCTTGGGCAACACGGTCACAACGAACAATTCCGCCGAAAATATTAACCAGGATTGCTTTTATATTTTCATCTTTTAAAATAATTCTAAATCCTTTTTCAACACGTTCTGCATCTGCGGTACCACCAACATCTAAAAAATTTGCAGGTTCTCCGCCAGATTGTTTAATTAAATCCATCGTACTCATCGCCAATCCAGCACCATTCACCATACAACCAACATTCCCTTCTAAATCAACATAATTTAAACCTGCGGCATTTGCCTCTACTTCAATTGCATTTTCTTCACGGAAATCACGCATTTTCGCATAATCTTTATGACGGAATAATGCACTATCATCAAGCGCTACTTTAGCATCAACTGCCATGATTTTACTATCTGAAGTTTTTAATACCGGGTTGATTTCAAACATTGAAGAATCAGATTCTATATAAGCCGTATAAAGAGCAGATACAAATTTCACCATCTCTTTTAAAGCAACACCAGACAAGCCTAAATTAAAGGCTATTTTACGTGCTTGAAAAGGCAATAAACCTAAACTCGGATCAATATCTTCAGTAAAAATTAAATGTGGTGTGTTTTCTGCAACAGTTTCAATATCCATTCCGCCTTCGGTAGAATACATAATCATATTTCGTCCAGTTTCACGATTTAACAAAACAGACATATAATACTCTTCTGTTTCAGACTCACCTGGGTAATAAACATCCTCACAAATCAAAACTTGATTCACTTTTTTTCCTTCTGCTGAAGTTTGAGGAGTTACCAACATCATCCCAATAATATCCTTTGAAATAGATTCAACTTCTTGTAAATTTTTAGCCAATTTAACTCCGCCCCCTTTACCTCTACCGCCTGCATGAACTTGTGCTTTTACCACATGCCAACTCGTACCGGTTTCGGCCGTTAATTTCTTTGCCGCTTCTACTGCTTCTATATGGTTGTGAGCCACAATTCCACGTTGAATTCTAACGCCAAAACTGTTTAAAATCTCTTTTCCTTGATATTCGTGTAAATTCATTTATTTAAATAATTTAAAGTGCATATACAAATGTACTGTTTTACATTTTTAAAAACACATAGTTTTTCTTAAAACACATCTATTAAAACGTGAAATCACGCCATTAATTAAGATTTCATCAAGATTTCTTGAATGTTTTTTGCAAGTAACAAAAATAATCTCCAATAATCTATATATATAAAACGCAACTTATCTTATTTTGACTATTTTTGACTCCATGATAAAGGCGGAAAATATTCATAAGTTTTACGGAGATCTTGAAGTTTTAAAAGGGATTAACGTACAAATAGACAAAGGAGAGATAGTCTCTATAGTTGGAAAATCTGGAGCAGGTAAAACTACATTACTTCAAATTTTAGGCACACTTGACAAACCATCTAAAAGCGCAGACACCTCTTTACAAATAAGCAATACCGATTTGCTAAAACTGAATGATGAAGAAATTTCAAAATTCAGAAATAACCGCATCGGGTTTATTTTTCAATCCCATCAATTACTTCCTGAATTTACTGCCTTAGAAAACGTATGCATCCCCGCTTACATCGGAAGAAAAAGGATTGCAGAAAGTGAAGCAAAAGGAAAGGAACTTCTTAATTACCTTGGCTTAGGAGACCGAATTCACCACAAACCCAGTGAACTTTCTGGAGGAGAGCAACAACGTGTTGCTGTAGCAAGAGCCTTAATTAATAATCCTGATATTATTTTTGCAGACGAACCTACAGGGAATTTAGATTCAGAATCTGCAAAACAATTACATGATTTGTTTTTTAAACTAAGAGACGAATTCGGACAAACGTTTGTTATCGTAACCCACAATCCGGAATTAGCGGCTATGGCAGATCGGAAATTAACAATGAACGATGGCTGTATTATCAGCAACGAACAACCAAACAGGAAAATATGATTGGTGTCATTTGCGCTATGCAAGAAGAAATTCAAAGCGTTTTAAGTGTCTTGAAAAACAAACAGGAAGTTGTTAAAGGGCAACGCTCTTACTTTACTGGTGTTCTTTTTAATACTGATGTTGTCATCGTCTTTTCTAGATGGGGAAAGGTTGCCTCTGCAGCCACTACTACCCAA
>JAGLDM010000019.1 GCA_023145595.1 Flavobacteriaceae bacterium
ACCACTTCTAAAAAATTCATCCGACTGTGCTGTGAGTCCGCCATTTTCTTCAAAAGAGAAGTTGTGAGCCGCATAGTGACTTCTTAGGTTGTATTTTTTATTTTTTGAATTGTAACTTGCCGCTACTCTAAAATCACTATTGCTCACTAAAGATCTACGGTATTTTCCTAAAGAACGAAGCCCTTTAAACGAAAAGGAGAGATTTAGATTTGGTGAGGTGTTCGCTGTAAAAAAAGCATTCAGCAATTGACCTTGTTCAAGTGCAGAACGATAATATAATTCAGAGGTTGGCGTAGGAACACGATAGTACTTTATGTCCTCTATTTTTTTGTAATTGTAGAATTTGGAATTCATTCCCAATTCAGGAATAATGGAGGGGGATTCAAATTTATATCCCAATTTATTAAAAGTTTGCCCCATATTTTGAAAGGCCATCAGCTCAAAATTATCTTTATTTATAAAGTTAAACTTGTAATATTTTTTAATATTTAAAGTAGTGTCGATTAAAGTGGTGTCAAAACTATGAGAAATGATTTTGTAATCTGTAAAGTGAGTTTTTCCCTCAATTTCTACCTTAATAGTTCTTTCACTAGCTCTTTGAAGAGAATCTCTGTATTCTTCAGGTGTTAAATCAGAATTGTAAGGGGAAGTTACACCTTGACCCGTTCTAACTTGAGCGAAAAGGTTTGTACTTAAAAATATAATAAATACGATACTAAAAACGTTCCTCATAATTCGATTTGATGTTACAAAGATAAATTAATTAAACGAAATATAAGACGTTCTAATTGTTATCAAAAAAATGTATTTTTAAGTTTTAAAAATAAGGAAATGTTAGCGTTAAAATACCAGGATAAATTAGTAGAAGTTGGAACAGATGAAGCGGGTAGAGGTTGCCTTTCTGGACCTGTTGTTGCAGCGGCTGTAATTTTGCCCGATGATTTTTCACATCCTTTATTGAATGACTCTAAGCAGTTAACAGAGAAGCAGCGTCAGTTATTGCGGCCTTATATAGAAGAACACGCCCTGTCTTTTGCCGTTGGTT
>JAGLDM010000190.1 GCA_023145595.1 Flavobacteriaceae bacterium
GATCACGGTGAATTGATTTTTATTGATTTGCGAGATTCTAGTAACGAGATTATGCAAGTTCGTTTGAGTAGAGAATCTTTTCCGAATTTGGATGATTTGGTGAAATTAAAACCAGAAACAGTGATTACCGTAACAGGTGTTGTTGTTATGAGAAATAATGACGATTTTAATTCAGGTTTACGAACAGGTAAAATAGAATTGGAGACATCAGAATTAGAAATTTTGAATCTTTCTAAAACATTACCTTTTGAAATAAAAAGAGCGCATAAAACAAATGAAAATGTCCGTTTTCAATATAAATATTTAGATCATCGTAATGATGAAGTGCGTCGTGCAGTCGTAAATCGTCATAAGGTGATAAAAATGATGCGTGATATTTTAGATGAGCAAGAATTTATTGAAATTGAAACGCCAATATTAACAGCAGGAACAGATGAAGGTGCACGTGAATTTATTGTGCCAACTCGTAAGGAGGCAGGTTCTTTTTACACCTTACCACAAGCACCACAACAGTTTAAGCAAATGTTAATGGTCGGTGGATTTGAAAAATATTTCCAAATTGCACGTTGTTTTAGAGATGAAGATTCTCGAGGAGATCGTCAGCCAGAATTTACGCAGTTAGATATTGAAATGGCTTATGCCAGTATGCAGCAAATCATTGATTTGAATACGCATATGTTCAATGAAATTGTGAAAAAAATCTACGGTAAAAAATGGAATTTGCGTCCGTTTGAAGTAATTACTTACAAAGATGCCATGGATAAATATGGTTGTGATCGACCAGATTTACGTTTCGGACTGCAAATGCAGGATATTACAGAAATTGTAAAAGAAACGACATTCCAGGTATTTAGCAAGCCAATTGATGAAGGCGGAATTGTAAAATGTATCAAAGTTTCTGCAGAAGAACAAGGATCAAAACGTTTGTCTAAGGGGCAGATTGAAAAATTAACTTCAATTGCACAAGATTTAGGTTTGGGCGGATTGGCATATATTATTGTAAATGAAAATGATTTGCAGTCGCCTATAATTAAATTCTTAGGTGAAGATATAGCAGCAGGAATTATTAAAGAAACCAATGCTCAGGTTGGAGATATTGTGTTTTTCTCTGCGGCAGATTATGCCACTGCGAATAAAGCATTAGATGCTGTTCGTCAAGAATTAGGAAAAATGTTAAAGTTGATTAATCCGAAGGAATTACGACCTGCATGGGTGGTAGATTTTCCAATGTTTGAAAAAACAGATGAAGGTCGCTGGACATTCACGCACAATCCGTTTTCGATGCCTGCAATCTATGATTTAGATAAGCATATGCGAAGTAAGGATGACGAAATAGGAAGTATCATCGCACAGCAATACGATTTGATTTTGAACGGTTATGAAATAGGAGGAGGCTCTGTTCGGGCACACAAACCAGAAATTTTAGAAGCAACCTATAAAAACATGGGTTACAATAAAGAAGAAATGATGAAAAGTGTAGGTGCTATGTACAAAGCGTTTCATTATGGAGCGCCACCACACGGTGGAATTGCATGGGGAGTTGATCGTTTGATGATGATTTTAGAGAAAAAAGCATCCATTCGTGATGTGATGGCATTCCCAAAAACAGGAACATCTGAGGATTTACTATTTGGTTCGCCATCTCAATTATCTGATAGAAAAGTTGAGGAGATGAATGTGAGGGTGGTGCGTAAGAGTTAAAACTTGTTGAATGTTAAAAAGAGCAAATTCTATTTAAATAGAATTTGCTCTTTTTTTTTGCGTAACGGAAGTAAATGACTTGTTTTATCGTGTACAGAAAAATCCAGTTTTTATTGACACAAATCCTTCAAAGTATCTTCTATTTCACCTGGGGTGGACATGATTTTCATAAAAGTTCCCATTGATAATTCTGGCCAGTGAAGTGCTAATCTATATCTGCCATGAAGAATCGTTGCAGTTTTTCCTTGTAATATGATTTCGTAAGGCATTGCAGCTAAATGGCTATTGTCAATAATTGGTAAGAAGTGACTTTCTCCTTTTTCTTTATCTAAAAGAGCAACTCCGAATACAGCTATTTTTTTTGAATTAAATTTTAATTGATACACCAACTTGGTATTCCCTTTTTTAGAAGCTAAATTCTTTTCAATCGTTTTTACACCCTCTTCAAAGGAGCTAAATTCTTTTAATTCTACAGGGTCAGAGAAATAAGGCATCATCATTTTGTAATGATATTTTCGAAGGTCATTTATAGATAATGACCCACCAAATCCTTTGTTTTCATTTCCTAACTGTGATAAAGTAGTTGTTATGTCTTTTTCTACTTTTCGTAATTCAGTTTGGTGATTTACATAATCATCACCGAGATATGCATTGAATAGGTATTCAGGATTTAAGTAGCTAATCGTAGTTTTTGTTCCGTCAGATTTTAATCCGACTTTTAATGCTGCAGCTAACGCACCTCGGTCTTTTACTTTTAGAACAGTCGATTGAAGGTCTTTTCTAGAATAAACAATAACTTTTAAGTTTTTGTTGTTTTCTACATTGTATTCTCCAATAATATCAAAACCATTTTCTTTTAAGGCAGACTTAACTTTGTCAGAATTTTGGTCTATATTATTGCTCGATTCTCCAATTTTTATATAAGGATTGAGTTCTTGTGCCGTTGTAGGATTAGATCCAATAAAAAATAGTAAAACGGTTACGAGGTAAATTAAGTTCTTCATTATTTTATGTGTTTAATTTTGTTCAAAAATACAGTTTTTTTGGGGAATATTATCCAAATATTAGCTTTTGGTAGTGGTGTGAAGTTTTTTTTGTGGAGCGTAGGAGCCGCGATATTTGGTACGATTATTGGTGATTAGTAAATTGATATTGTCCCCTAATTTAAATTAAAAATAATGAAACTTTTTAAAATAATTTATTTAGTACTTCTTGTTTTTGTAGTCAGTTCTTGTAATTCGGTTCAAGTTGCTGCAGACTATGATACTACTGTAGATTTCAGCAAGTACAAAACGTACGCTTTTTATAAAAAGGGAATTGCGAAAGTTGATATTTCTGACATCGATAAAAAAAGAATATTACGAGCTTTAGAGTCGGAATTAGGAAAAAAAGGAATGACGCCCTCTGAAAACCCAGATTTGATTATAAGTATTTTTGCGAAAAGTACGAAGAAGGTGAATGTCTATCAAGATTACAATAATTATGGTGGTTATTATTATGGCTATTGGAGTCCGTGGTATTACGGCCCTAATTATGGTTCTCAAGTTACGGTTCATGAAGAAGGAACACTGTTTGTTGATTTTATTGATAATAAAAAAAAGGAGTTGGTTTGGCAAGGAATAGGAAAAGGCGCATTGGTTGTTGACGATGCTTTGAAGAAAGAAGCAAGAATCAATGAATTTATTCAGAAAATATTAGAAAAATACCCTCCATTTATGGAGAAATAAAATTTTTAGAAATATCAAATAGAAAACACGCTGCTTATTAGCGTGTTTTCTATTTTTACAGCATGATTTATAACGAACTCCCTAAATTAGACCCGGAAGACTTTTATTTTAATGATAAGGGTTATAGGGTTTTTACTGAGAAGTATCATTTAAAGCGAGGGTTTTGCTGTAAAAGTGGCTGTTTGCACTGTCCGTTTGGTTACGACCGAAAGACTGATAGTTTTAAATAGTAAGGCTACAAACTTTCACTAGAATTCTTAGTTTTGACAAGAGCAGCAACATTAGAAACATCAGGCTTAAAATGTTTAGAAACAATTTTTTCAACGGTCTTATTAAGATGAGTCATTGATCTATAACTAGAATGTTCAAGGGCGATAACAAGTAGGTCTGTATCTTTATATTGTGTGATAGAAGTGCTAAACCCGTTCCATTTTCCATGGTGATAAATGGTGTTTTTATTTTTTCTTGTATCAATTCTAAACCCGAAACCATAAGGAACTTTTCGGCCGTATTTAGTTTCTCCCTTAGAATACATCATTTCAAGAGATTCTTTCGAAATTAAATTACCTGAATTTAAACCAGTAATCCACTTGAACAAATCTTCTGTAGTAGAATATACATTTTTGTCACCCACAACAGCATCATTTACCGTTCCTTTAACCTCAACATGGTGTCGCCATCTATACAAACGATATCCTGCTAACTGGTTGGGTTTTAGGCTGTCATTTTTAAAACTATACACAAAGGAATCCTTCATTTGAAGTGGTTCAAAAATATTAGTTTTTAAAAATTCTGAATAACTAGTGCCCGATATTTTTTCAATTAAAGAGGCAAGAACAAAATACCCTGTATTGGAATAATTAAAGTTTCTCCCCGATTTGAAAAACCGATTTGTTTTTTGCTTAGCAAGCAAATCCATCATTTCTTTATTGCTGGGGGCTTTTTCTTTTTCCCATTTGTGCTCTGCAATCCAGAAATAATTTGGAAGCCCAGCCGTGTGGTTCAGTAAGTGCTTGATAGTAACATCTTTATACGGGAACTCAGGGTAGTATTTTATAACAGAATCATTAAGTTGAAGTAGATTCCTTTCCTTTAAAATCATGATACCTGCTGCGGTAAATTGCTTGCTAACAGATGCTAATTGAAAAACAGATTTTTCACCTAATTTTGTTTTACTCTCAAAGTTTGCATATCCATATTCATTAGAAAACAGCACCTTTCCTTTTTTTGCAATTAACACACTTCCGTTAAAATCGTTTCGTTTGTTAAAACGCTTAAATACAGAATCTAATTTGTGGCTAACTTTTGCTGTCTGTTCTTTAGGATATGTAGTAATTACAAACTCTTTCGTTTTTTTTTCGGTAGGTAATTCTTTTACTTCTTGGGGTGAAGAATCTTCTGATACTTCATTCGATAGAATGAAATAGCCAACTAGCAGAATTAAAACTAAAAGGGTATGTTTTAAATATTTAGGCATTGATTATTTTGGGGGTAATAATTAAGCCGTCGCAAAGTACAAAATTTTAAATTGTTTTATATATTCTTTGATGATTAAAAATCTTATTAGAACAGGAGTTGCATTTGTAACTTGAATTTAAGGAGTATTATAACTATTAATTTCGAATTGTCCATGATGTTGTTTGTAACAGTTTGATCAATTTTGCAAGAGGTTTCTATGTTAAAGATTAAACGAAGGAACTATTGTCAGGTTTTGGACTAAATAATTATAAAAAACACTTGCTATCTTTAAAATCTATAGTACATTTGTAGCAGAATAAAAAAATGATATTTACTCAAAATAATATATGGTGGTGGAACTCTCTTAAGAACTAAGTGAGGTTATGACTATATAATATTTTCAAATTATAAAATCTAAAAGACTTATCTCACGGTAAGTCTTTTTTTTGTTAGAGAAATTCTATTTTGAAAAGCCTAGAGGGCGAATTTAAAATAGTTAGGCTATACGGGATATTTCCTTAGAAAATAGAGGTATTTAATAAACGAATAAGATGTTAAAAAACACACACTATAAAACAATTACTAAAAACAAAATCGCAGACACCGTTACTCCGGTAGGTTTGTATTTGCGATTGCGAGACAAGTATGCGAATACACTTTTACTTGAAAGTTCTGATTATCACAGTAAAGAAGAAAGTTTTTCCTTTATTGCGATTGAGCCAATGGTCACGATTAAAACAAAAAATCACAGGCTATCCTTAAGTCACAATGGAGTAAAAATAGCTGAAGAGAAAATAGAGAGAAATTTTCATGAGATATTTCAAAAGTATAGCAGTTTTATTGATTTAGATTGTGAGCCCTCGCTAAAATCGTTCAACGGGTTGTATGGTTACACAACCTATGATAGCGTTCAGTATTTTGAAAATATCACTTTTAAAAACCCTGATGCTCCGTCTGCAATTCCATTATTGCAATATAGTTTTTACCGATTTATTATTGCTATTAATCATTTTAATGATGAAATGACTTTAATAGAAAATATAGAAGAAGGAACGGCTTCTCGAATTGAAGAAATTGAAACCATTATTGATGCACAGGTATTCAATACTCAAAAATTTGAAATTGTAGGAGAAGAAACTTCTAACTGTACGGATGATGATTTTATCGAATATGTACAAAAAGCAAAAGCACATTGCAAAAGAGGAGATGTTTTTCAATTGGTTTTGTCAAGACAGTTTCAACAGTCATTTAAAGGAGATGATTTTAATGTGTACAGAGCATTACGATCTATAAATCCGTCACCATATTTGTTTTATTTCGATTACGGAAGTTTTACGTTGATGGGGTCTTCTCCAGAAGCACAGATAAAAATTTCTGAAGGAAAAGCTACTATCAATCCGATTGCAGGAACTTTCCGCAGAACAGGAGATATGGTGGAAGATATAAAGTTAGGGAAGAAACTCTCTGAAGATAAAAAAGAAACTGCAGAACATGTAATGTTGGTAGATTTAGCTCGAAATGATTTAAGCAAACATGCAGATAATGTAACTGTTGAGGTTTTTAAAGAAGTACAATATTTCAGTCATGTAATTCATTTGGTTTCTACAGTGCAAGGTGATATTAAAGGAGATCCGATTGAAATAGTTGGAGATACATTTCCTGCAGGAACTTTGAGTGGTGCGCCAAAATATAAAGCGATGCAGTTGATTGATAAGTATGAAAATCAGAGTCGCGGATTTTATGGTGG
>JAGLDM010000191.1 GCA_023145595.1 Flavobacteriaceae bacterium
TCTCCTTTAATAAACTTTTAGGATCAGTGGTATTTGGGGTGATTGTAAAGTCTCCAAATTCAGATGTTATATTCTCACCAAATTCATGTTCTGTACTTATAGTTTCTTCAGCATTTAGTAATGTAAATTTCGTTAATGATTTTACCCGTACTCTAAAAGTAGTCTCCAATCCATAAAACATAGAATCCTTTAAAAAGAAATTGACTTTAATCGGTGAACTACGAAACATCTCTGAAGTTTTAACCCTTGCTTCTTGTAAATAGGCAATATTCAACTCTAAATCTTTGACTACCGATTCCATTAAGGTTCGTGATTTTAAAATCCCGATTTCGTTCTCTACGAGCGTATTTGAACCACCGCTCAGACCTAAACCTTCTAAGGCAGCGAGATCGGAAACCAAGCCCCCTTTGTTTTCATCATCAATTAAAATAGTTGTAGAAACCTCATAGATGTTCGGCGTATAGCGTAAATAAGTATAGGCTACTGATAGCGTAATTAGCATACCCAAAACAAACCATTTCCACTGAAAGACATATTTTTCGATTTCCTCTCTAATATTAATTGACTCTTCCTCTGGGAACATATTATCAAGTGGATTCTCTTTTTCTGACATTTTGTATTTTTTATTGTTATCCGGTGAAACGGTTATTTGGTGATTTAGTTTTTGGTTTTCTATTCCTATTAATGTGGTTTCGACTCCGCTCAACCACTAGGTTCTGTTCATGAAATTTAAGACATCATTTAAAGCATCAATGCAATCATTGCCAAAAGCAAAGAAAGAGAACCTAAAATCACTCCTGTATTTGTTCCAACTGCTGAAGAATTTACCTTCGGTTTGTTTGGAGCCACATACACCACATCATTTTGTTTTAAGTAATAATACGGTGAATTGAAAACATCTTTATTGGTTAAGTCGAGCGTAACAAATTCTTTTTTGCCTTGATTTTCACGAATTAGTAAAACGTTTTTCCGTTTACCATGTATGGTTAAATCTCCTGCTAAACTCAATGCTTCTACTATGGTAATACGTTCGTTGGAGACTACATAACTCCCTGGTCGTGTAACTTCTCCTATCACCGAAACTTTAAAGTTTGTAAGGCGTATATTTATAATAGGGTCATTGATATAAGTATCACTCAGTATCTTTCCTAAATTAGTTGTTAATTGTTTTGTTGTGAATCCGCCTACTTTTAATTTTCCTAATACCGGAAAGTTAATTTCCCCATCTATATTTACCAAATAAGTTAATGGTTTTGCGTTAGAAAAAGCTGCCCCAGCAATCATCGGGGTTTCATACAAGTTAAAAGGAATTGCTGCTTCTGCATCTGTTGCCGATACGTTGATCAATAGCATATCTCCCACTTCAATAATTGGCTCAAAATTTAATAGGGTGTCCTTTACAGTAACACCTTCAAGCTCTTGAAAATATTGTATTTTCTCATTAGAAGCACAAGAGGCTATGAGCAGCATGATGCTTATAATGCTAAGGTATTGTATTGTTTTATTTTTCATATAATTTGGCAATTCGGTTATTTGGTTATTTGGTTATTTAGTATTACAATAAAACAGTATTAATTGTTTTTTAGGATACCCCCCTTAAAAGAATCAAAAATAAGGTAAAGACAGCAATTTTCAATATGATAAGTGAGTTTTCTCTGTATCATAATTATACGGTTAATTCTGTGGATGCGATTCTTCCGCTACGGTCAG
>JAGLDM010000192.1 GCA_023145595.1 Flavobacteriaceae bacterium
GCCAACCACCAACGGCATCTAAACTTAAATAAATCAATGCAAATCCACCAACGAACATAATTACCATCTGTACCACATCGGTCATAATTACCGCAGTAATACCACCAAAATAGGTGTATAAACCTACGACACCTGCAGTTGCAAATATGGATGTCCATATTGCCCAGCCTAATAATACGTTCAATAATACGGCGCTTGCCCAAAATAACACTCCTAAATCAAGTGCGAAAAATAAAATCCACGTGACAGAAGCTATAGTTCTTACTGTTGGGTTGTATCTTCTTCCCAAATATTCAGGAATGGTGTACATTCCACCACGCCAGAAATAAGGAATAAATATGAATGCGGCCAATAACATTGCGGGTACAGACCCAATCCAATCAAAATTTCCTACAGAAATTCCGTAGCGATATGCTTGACCAGAAATTCCGACAAAATCAATTGCCCCGATATCTGACACCACAATAGACATACCAATTGCCCAGAATGGCAAACTTCTACCACCTAAGAAATAATCTTCTGAACTATTGACAAATTTCTTGAAATATAATCCTAATAGTAACATCCCTGCGATGTATGCTATCACTATAAAATAATCAATTCCTGCTAACATAGTTTTACTTAAAATTAATGAGCCACAAAATAATAATATTTTAAGCGGGAGTGCTTGTTAAATCTTATTTTATTTGCGTACTATTTAACCTTAAACATTGAGTTTCTGTTTAAATAGAGTTAATGAAGTCAAAATACCAATATTATGCAGTGTAAATTCCCTTTTGATATAATGCGTTTTATCGTTTAGATAATAGCAGTTAAAAACAATTAATTAATACAACTTGATTTGTTCGTGAATTAACTATTTTGCAGTATCATATTGCTTTAATTAATTAGTGTCAGTAGTAAAATAAAAAAAGTAATTTTGGTGTTGTTTGTTGGAACTATAAAGGGTTTTTGAATTGTAAAAATTTATCTAATTATGGGATTTAATATTGTTTTAATTGAGCCAGAAATCCACACAAATACTGGGAATATTGGTCGACTTACTTTAGCGACAGGTTCTCAATTGCATCTGGTAAAACCATTCGGGTTTGAAATTACAGACAAGCGATTAAAGCGTGCTGGTCTGGATTATTGGCAGCATATTCCATTGTTTATCTATGAAAATATTGAAGAGTTTTATGCCAAAAATGGCGATAAAAAGATGGTGTACTTGTCCAGTCATGGAACAAAAAAACATTGGGATATTGAATTTAAAAAGGATCTATTTTTAGTATTTGGAAAGGAATCTTCTGGGTTGCCTGAAAGTATCATTGAAAGAAATCAAGAGAGTTTATTTAAAATTCCGTTGTACAGTGATAAAATTCGGAGCCTGAATTTAGCCAATGCGGTGAGTGTTGTCTTGTATGAAGGGTTGCGAAGTTTGGAAAAGTAGGCGTTGGTTGTTTCGCAGAGGTCCGCTGAGAAAATTGAGATTCACAGAGTTAAACGTTAATTTTGAGAATTCTTTTATCGAAAATTATGGAGTATGAGTAGAAAGTCCTCTTTGGGGATTTAGGGGCTAAATCTTACGATCAATCACATAATTGACCATCAAAATAAGTGAAGATTTATATTCTGATTCTGGATAAGATTCAAGAAAAGTTAATGCTTGTTGTTGGTATTCCAACATTTTTGAAGTTGTATATTCTATTCCTCCTTTTTGTTTGACAAAAGCAATTACTTCTTTTACTCTTTTTTTGTCTTTGTTGTGGTTTTTAACCGAATTAATCAGCCATTTTTTTTCTGATTTTTCACAATTATTAAGTGTGTAAATCAAAGGTAAGGTCATTTTTTGCTCCTTAATATCAATACCTGTTGGTTTTCCTATTTTGGCATCAGAATAATCAAACAAATCATCTTTTATTTGAAATGCAATTCCGATGAACTCTCCAAACTTCCGCATTTTTTCAATTTCCTCTGAAGATCCATTAACAGACGCTGCACCAATTCCGCAGCAAGCAGAAATTAAAGTGGCTGTCTTTTGCCTGATAATATCAAAATAGATTTCTTCTGTAATATCTAATTTTCGCGCTTTTTCAATTTGTAACAATTCGCCCTCACTCATTTCACGAACAGCGATTGAAATTAGTTTTAAAATATCAAAGTCGTCATTATCTATAGAAAGCAACAAGCCTTTTGATAATAGAAAATCACCTACTAATACGGCAATTTTGTTTTTCCATAAAGCATTTAATGAGAAAAACCCGCGTCGTCTGTTACTGTCATCCACCACATCATCATGCACTAAGGTTGCGGTGTGAATCAATTCGATTACAGAAGCACCTCGGTAGGTTCGCTCATCAAACTTACCATCAGAAACCATTTTCGCTACTAGAAAGACAAACATCGGTCGCATTTGTTTTCCTTTGCGACGAATAATATAATGAGTAATTCTGTTGAGTAATGGAACTTTGGAAGCCATGGATTCTTTGAATTTCTCTTCAAAGAGTTCCATTTCTTGTAAGATGGGTTGTTTTATTTGTTCTACGGTCTTCATTTAAGAAATCAAAAATAAGCTTTATTTATAATTTAAAGGTCATTATGTACGGAATAAAATGTAGTGTAGAATCTCAAATAGTATTGACTTTATACTAAGTTGGAAAGGGTCAATTATCAATTTGTATATCTGTTTTTTGTGATGTAATTGTCACGTTATCCTGTCCCGAAAGTTTTCGGGATCATTTCAGGGTCTCATTTATTAGGTTGATTTACAGTGTGATTAGATTCTGAAACAAGTTCAGAATGACGTTATCCTCATTTTATTGTGTTTCTGGTGCAATTAATTATCAATAAATTGAATTTACGGATTAATCAGTTTTTGACTTATTGGCCAATTGCCCACAAGCAGCATCAATATCTTTTCCTCTACTTCTGCGTACGTTTACAACAATATCATTCATTTCTAAAACCGCAACATAATCATCTACAGCCCTTCTTGGCGCTTGCTGAAATTCACCATCATCAATCGGGTTGTATTCTATAATATTTACCTTGCATGGCACGTATTTACAAAATTCGACCAAGGCATCAATATCTTTTCGGGTATCGTTAATTCCTTTCCAAACCACATATTCATAAGTGATCATCCGTTCGGTTTTTTCGTACCAATACTCTAGAGATTCCCTTAAGTCTTCTAGCGGAAAATTCTTATTAAAAGGCATAATCTGAGTTCGTACTTCATTAATAGCAGAATGTAAAGAAACGGCTAAATTAAATTTCACTTCATCATCAGCCATTTTTTTGATGATCTTTGGCACTCCAGAAGTAGAAACCGTAATTCTTTTTGGCGACATGCCTAATCCTTCTGGCGAAGTAATTTTTTCTATGGATTTGATTACGTTGTTGTAATTCATGAGAGGTTCACCCATTCCCATAAAAACGATATTCGTTAGTTTTCTGTTGTGATATAATAAACTTTCTTGGTTGATGGCTGCCACTTGATCATATATCTCATCTGGATTTAGATTTCGCATTCGTTTTAAACGAGAAGTGGCGCAAAATTTACAGTCTAAACTGCAACCAACCTGACTAGAAACACAAGCGGTTGTTCTTGATTTGGTCGGAATTAATACAGACTCAACCAATAAGCCATCATGCAATCGAATCGCATTTTTAATAGTGCCATCAGAACTTCGTTGCATTTCATCAACCTTAATGTGATTGATTACAAAATTCTCTTCCAACATTTGACGTGTCTCTTTAGAGATGTTTGTCATGTCTTCAAATGAATGCGCTACTTTATGCCACAGCCATTCATACACTTGATTTCCGCGAAAAGCCTTGTCGCCATTCTCAACGAAAAAATCGCGAAGTTCCTCTTTGGAAAGTGCTCGTATATCTTTCTTTTTATTCAAGTGATTTTAGATTTATTTTTGACAAAAGTATAAATAAAAAAACTGACACTATTAATTATTAGCGTCAGTTCATTTTTTAAATTGTGTAATGTTTCAATCTTCTAATTTAGATGATTAACATAGCATCTCCATAAGAGTAAAAACGATATTTTTCTTTTACTGCTACTTCATACGCCTCTTTTAAGAAGTCATGACCAGCAAAAGCAGAAGTCATCATCATTAAAGTAGATTTAGGCATGTGGAAATTTGTAATCATACAGTTAGCAATAGAAAAATCGTGTGGAGGAAAAATAAATTTGTTTGTCCATCCATCAAATTCATTCAATCTTCCGTTAGAAGAAACAGAACTTTCTAAAGTACGCATTGCCGTTGTCCCAACTGCACAAATTTTACGTTTGGTGTCCAAAGCACTGTTTACAACTTTGGCGGCTTTCTCTGAGATATTGATTTGTTCAGAGTCCATTTTATGTTTTGATAAATCTTCAACTTCAACCGGATTAAAAGTTCCCAATCCTACGTGTAATGTTACATTTGCAAAATCGACACCTTTAATTTCCAGTCTTTTTAATAAGTGTTTAGAAAAGTGCAATCCAGCCGTTGGAGCAGCTACAGACCCTTCATGCTTTGCGTAAATGGTTTGGTAGCGCTCTTTATCTTCGGGTTCTGTTTCTCTTTTTATGTATTTTGGAAGTGGAGTTTCTCCTTGCTCTTTTAAACGCTTTCTAAACTCTTCGTAAGAACCATCATACAAGAAACGTAAAGTTCTACCTCTTGATGTTGTATTGTCAATTACTTCTGCAATCAAACTTTCATCATCACCAAAAAACAATTTATTTCCGATTCTGATTTTTCTTGCAGGATCAACCAATACATCCCATAAACGTTGTTCTTCGTTTAATTCTCTTAACAAAAACACTTCAATACGTGCTCCAGTTTTTTCTTTTTCGCCAAACAAACGTGCAGGAAATACCTTTGTGTCATTCATCACCAATAAATCACCTTCATCGAAATAGTTGATTAAATCTTTGAATTGTTTGTGTTCAATAGTTTGTTCTTTTCTGTTCAAGACCATCAAACGAGATTCGTCTCTGTGCTCTGCTGGATATTCTGCTAAAAGTTCTTCCGGAAAATCGAAATTGAACTTTGATAATTTCATACGTGTCATATCTTCTTTTTTTTAACAATTGCAAATATACAACATCAGCATAGGGGTTGTCAAGTGTTTGGAGTTAAAAGTTTTTTTAGTTAAATTATTTTGCAGAGATACGCTGAGTTATATTGCTGATACACACAAAATAAAAAGGAGTTTTAGTGTGTTTTTTTTTGTCATTCCTGTGTCCTGATAGTCGTCGGGAACAGGAATCCAAAGTAGCCGTTTAATAGATTCCTGCCTTCGCAGGAATGACATAAACTAAGAAGTAACTTTTTCGATATCTTTCCAAAACCCAGGATAAGATTTTGAAACGACATTGGCTTCTTCAATTTCTAAATTGGTTTTTAATAACAAAGGAGCAAATGCCATTGCCATTCTATGATCATCAAAAGTTTTAATGAGCACATCACTATTTATTTTTGTTGCTGGTTTTAAATGCAAACTTTTATCAGTTACTTCAATTTTGGCACCTAATTTAGTAAGTTCGCTTTTTAAAGCTTCCAATCGATCGGTTTCCTTAATTTTTAAGGTATGTAATCCTGTTAAATCACAAGAAACACCTAATCCGAAGCAGGTAACAGCAATTGTTTGTGCAATATCTGGTGCGCTGCTTAGGTCGAATGAGACGTGTGATTTGCAATCTAAATCTTTTTTTAATATGATTGAATTCCCATCAAAAGTAGTTGAAACACCCAATTCTCTGTAAAAATCAATCAAAGAAGAATCTCCTTGTAAACTGTTTTTTTTGTAAGAACTAATAGTAATATTCGCGTCTTTACTTAGGGCTGCCAAACTAAAATAGTAAGATGCCGAACTCCAGTCAGACTCAACCACAGCAATGGTGTCTTTAATTGATTTTGTTGCTGTAACTTTTATCGTATTTCCCTCCCAAGAATTATCAATGCCTAATTCAGTTAACAAACCTAAAGTCATTTTTATATAAGGTACAGAAGTTACTTTGCCTTCAAATTCTAATTCCAATCCGTTTTCTAAACTCGGTGCAATTAGAAGCAAAGAAGAGATATATTGGCTGCTCACATTCCCATTGATTTTAACTTTAGACTGCGTCAGTTTTTTACCAATAATCTTTATAGGTGGGTAGCCATCATTTTCAGCATAAGAAATATCGGCACCCAAAGATCTTAGAGCATCAACCAAAATTTTAATCGGGCGCTCTTTCATTCGCTTAGATCCTGTCAAGATCGTTTCACGACCTTCAAAAACGGAAAAGTAAGAGGTTAAAAAGCGCATGGCTGTTCCTGCATGAGAAATATTTACTTCAACGGTATCAGAATCCAATGCTTTTTGCATGTAATTAGCATCATCAGAATTTCCAAGATTTTCGATTGTTAAATTCGAAAAAAACTGTTTTAAAATCAACAAACGATTCGATTCGCTTTTTGAACCTGTAATTTGAATTGTACCTTGAATCGGCTTTGTATGGTGCGAAAGTTTTAAATCCAATTTTTATTTTTTTATAAATTTATAATAGCCCGCCATAAGAAGTGAGTAAAGTAATGATATTGCAAGTTGTGTTTTTAAAAATGGCCGCCACTGTTCATCATTTAAATAGACATTTTTCAACCCGTCTATTCCTTCAAATTTAAAGAAGTCCATAGATAACCGAATCAACGTAACCAAAACGAAAAACACGATAAAAAACCGTAGGGTTAACTTTAAGAAGGATGTGTTTTTATAAGGATTCATTTATTTTAATTTTTCGTTAGAGTGGTGGCGATCATGATCGCGTTTCGTTTTTACGTCTAGTTTTTTGTCAAATGCATCTTGCAAATTAATTCCGGTTTGATTTGCCAAGCACAATACTACAAATAGCACATCTGCCAACTCTTCGCCTAAATCTTTGTTTTTATCACTTTCTTTTTCGCTTTGTTCTCCATAGCGGCGCGCAATAATTCGGGCAACTTCACCTACTTCTTCGGTGAGTTGAGCCATGTTGGTAAGTTCATTAAAATAGCGAACGCCGTGTTCTTTTATCCAATTATCAACTGTTAGTTGCGCGTCTTTTATATTCATAAAAGTTAGTTTGAAAAATTAAAACTCAAAGATAGTGGTTCTAGTTTTAGTATGTTTCTAAAACTAGAAAAATATAATATTGAAAATTGTAGAGTCTTTATGTTTGTTTACAGCCATTTCTTAAAGTCTTCTCTAGAAATCTCTTCGGCGCCCAAACTGGCTAAATGGTCATTGTAAATTTGACAATCTATAAGTTGGTAATTGCTTATAAACTGGTTGTTGAGAGGGGTAGAAGTAACCAAATGAATGAAAGCCACTTTTGAGGCATTACTCACTTTGCTAAACATAGATTCGCCACAAAATATATTTCCAATTTCGAGTCCGTATAAACCACCGACTAATTTATACTTCTCTTGGTTGCTTGAGCCAGACTCAGTGTTTAATGACCAAACTTCAACAGATTTTGCAATTCCGAGTTCATGTAACTTTAGATAAGCCTGTTTCATTTCATCGGTAATCCACGTGCCGCTTTCTCCTTGTGCAGTTCTGCTAATGTTTTTGCAATTAGAAATAACCTCTTTAAACGCTTTGTTAAAAGTGACTTTAAAAGTATTCTTTTTGAGAAGTTGTCTCATGCTTTTAGAAACTTTTAGTCGATTAGGAAACAAAACCATTCTTGGATCTGGACTATACCAAACAATGGGTTCGCCTTCTGAATACCAAGGAAAAATTCCGTTTTTGTAGGCGTGCACTAACCGTTCGGGAGATAAATCGCCACCAATAGCAACCATACCATATTCGTTGGCGGTTTCTATAGGTGGAAATTCGATTTTGTCTGTTAAGAAATACATTCGGCAAAAATAAAAAAAAGCACATTATAAATTCGAAATAAAACAATACATAAATCAA
>JAGLDM010000193.1 GCA_023145595.1 Flavobacteriaceae bacterium
CATTATGCCAAATACGGTGAAGACAGTTTTCAGCCAATTCACACACCGAAAGATGAAGAAGAGTTTTTATTAAAACCAATGAACTGTCCGCATCACTGCGAAATTTATCGAGTAAAACCATATTCATATAAAGAATTACCAATACGTTTTGCAGAATTTGGAACGGTTTATAGATACGAACAAAGTGGTGAATTACACGGGTTAACACGTGTTAGATGCTTCACTCAAGACGATGCACATATTTTTTGTGCTCCAGATCAATTGCATCAAGAATTTATGAATGTAATCGATTTGGTACTGTATGTTTTTGGGTCGTTAGGATTCGAAGACTTTACTGCTCAGATTTCATTGCGTGACCCAGAAGATAAAGAAAAATATATCGGTTCTGATGAGAATTGGGAAAAAGCAGAAAACGCAATTATAAATGCTGCCAAAGAAAAAGGTTTAAAAACCGTAACTGAATATGGCGAAGCTGCTTTTTACGGTCCAAAATTAGACTTTATGGTAAAAGATGTTTTGGGTAGAAACTGGCAATTAGGAACTATTCAAGTTGACTACAACTTACCAGAACGCTTTGATTTAAATTATAAAGGCGCCGACAATAAATTACACAGGCCTATAATGATTCACCGTGCGCCGTTTGGTTCTATGGAACGATTTATTGCAATTTTATTAGAAAATACAGGTGGTAATTTCCCCTTATGGCTAACACCTGAGCAGGTTATTATATTGCCTATCAGCGAGAAATACCAAATATATGCTGAAAAAGTTTCAGAAGTCTTAGAAAATTCCGAAATTCGCGCTCTAATTGACGACCGAAGTGAAAAAACTGGTCGGAAAATTAGAGATGCCGAATTGAAGAAAATACCATATATGGTAATTGTAGGTGAGAATGAAGAAGGGCAAGGAACCGTATCTGTAAGAAAGCACGGAGAAGGAGACAAAGGAACATACAGTATTGAAGATTTTATTACTTTAATGCAAGAAGAAATAAAGAGTACATTAAAAGAGTTTTAGTTTAATTTAAATTTAGAAGCCATAGCAATACGTAGAAGAAGAGGCCCGAGAAAGCCTTGGAGAGTCATCAAAGAAGATCAACACAGAATTAATGAAAAAATTAAATTTGTTGATGAGGTCCGCCTAGTAGGAGACAACGTTGAAATAGGAGTTTATCCTATAGCAAAAGCATTAGCAATTGCAACTGAGCAAGAATTAGATTTGGTAGAAATTTCACCAAAAGCAGTTCCACCAGTTTGTAAAGTTATTGACTATAAAAAGTTTTTGTACGAACAAAAGAAGCGTGATAAAGCTCAAAAATCGAAAGCTTCCAAAGTAGTGGTGAAAGAAATTCGTTTCGGACCACAGACAGATGAACACGATTATGAGTTCAAAAAGAAACATGCAATTAAATTTTTAGGAGAAGGTGCCAAATTAAAAGCATTTGTATTCTTTAAAGGACGTTCTATAATCTATAAAGATCAAGGGCAAATTTTATTATTGAAACTAGCACAAGAACTGGAAGAATATGGTAAAGTGGAGCAAATGCCTAAATTGGAAGGGA
>JAGLDM010000194.1 GCA_023145595.1 Flavobacteriaceae bacterium
CTTTTCGATGGCTGATACGTTCTTTTTGGCATTACTTATATGTTTTAAAATCTTCTTAAAATTATTACTTCGCTTAAATCGTTAAATCCTCTGCTAAAAGTCGGGCAAATATACAAAGCTTTTTACTTCCAACAAGTACAAAATTACAAAATATTTAAATTATTTCACGTCTGCCTTTTCATATTAAAAAAGATATATTTGTTAATCAACAAAACAGAGACAATTATGTATTCAAAACCAATGTTAAAAGAAGGCAGTTTAAACGGAATGGTCATTGTAGTGACTGGAGGTGGTAGTGGATTAGGAAAAGCCATGACTACTTATTTTCTTGAACTCGGTGCAAAAGTTGCCATTACTTCTCGTAATTTAGAAAAATTACAAGCCGTAAAAGTCGAATTAGAAGAAAAAACTGGCAGAGAGGTGCTTCCTATTCAATGTGATGTACGGCATTATGACCAAGTAGAAGCAATGTTGCAAAAAACCTTGGACACCTTTGGAAAGGTTGATGGTCTCTTAAACAATGCAGCAGGTAATTTTATATCACCTACAGAACGTTTATCGGCAAATGCTTTTGACACTGTTATAGACATTGTATTAAAAGGTACAAAAAATTGCACCTTGGCTTTTGGCAAACATTGGATTGAATCAAAACAAGAAAAAGCAACAGTCCTTAATATAGTAACTACTTATGCTTGGACAGGGTCTGCTTATGTAGTTCCCTCTGCAACTGCAAAAGCAGGTGTATTAGCAATGACCAGATCTTTGGCGGTTGAGTGGGCAAAATACGGAATACGTTTCAACGCAATTGCACCAGGACCTTTTCCAACAAAAGGCGCTTGGGACAGATTATTGCCTGGGAATTTGAAAGATAAATTTGATATGGCTAAAAAAGTTCCTGTTGGGCGTGTTGGTGTACATCAAGAATTAGCGAATATTGCGGCCTATTTAATGTCTGACTATTCTGCCTATGTTAATGGTGAAGTGATTACTATTGATGGCGGTGAATGGTTAAAAGGTGCTGGTGAATTTAATATGCTCGAAGAAATTTCAGAAGAAATGTGGGATATGCTAGAGTCTATGGTTAAAAATAAGAAGAAAAAGTGAAAAAAATTAACACCGTTCTATAAGCAAACCCTACCTTTTTTTTCAACAAACTAAAAAAATACCAAAAAAAAGTTGTTTGCATCAATTTAAACCCTAAATTTGCAACTTATTAATATTTTATAATTATTACAATGAGTAAAGGTACAGTAAAATTTTTCAATGATTCAAAAGGTTTTGGATTCATTACTGAAGAAGGATCAGGAAAAGATCATTTCGTTCACATTTCAGGTTTAATTGATGAAATCAATGAAGGTGACGAAGTAGAATTCGAATTACAAGAAGGTAGAAAAGGATTAAATGCAGTAAATGTAAAAGTAATCTAAGGATATATTTTTAAAACTTTTCCAAAAGACCCTATCAAAACTGATAGGGTCTTTTTTTGTTTTTAAAAGTTTCCTGCGGAGGTCAATTTTAAAAGTTAAAAGGGATCAATACATAAAACAGGGGGATTACATCGAAATAGTGTTAATTTTGAAAAAAAATAACCCCTTAGTATTTTGAATTTAGATTTAGCCAAATTATTATTACCCTCAGGAATTATAGATTATTTTGAGATTACTAGTATTAAAGAGGAATTAGAAAAGATCCACATCTATTTAGAGGAAAAAAATATCCTTCCAAAGGAATATAAAGCAGAACCAGCCAGCTCTAAAGGTTTTTTAGATGAGGTAATCATAGAAGATTTTCCATTAAGAGGCAAAGAGGTTTTACTTCATATAAAACGGCGTAAATGGAAGTTGACTCAAAGCAACAAATACATCAGAAGAGACTGGAAACTAACAGCAAAAGGATTAAAAATGACTGCTGAGTTTGCAGATTTTTTAAAAGGTATCTATTGATAAAAACCCTCTGAGTACTTCTAGAATTGCAAAACTGTACAATACAAGCACTCGGGGATTACAAAAAGCCTACAAGGAGCATTTAAGCGGATTTGACTCGTGGAATCAGAAGAGTCATGCTGTAGATTGGTTGTTGTTTGGCAAGAATCTAGGGTTTATGCTGAGTATTGATGAGACATCACTCTCAAACGGAGAACTATACACTATTATTACCAATAAATTTGCTAAAGGAGGTCAAGGTGCTATTGTTGCTATCATCAAAGGAACCAAGTCAGAAGATATTATTGAAATTGTTAATACAATACCTGTATCAAGAAGGAATATGGTCAAAGAAATTACGTTGGATATGGCAGGGAGTATGAATCGTATTGCTAAAAAATGTTTTCCAAAAGCGACTATCGTAACAGATAGATTCCATGTTCAAATGCTCGCTACTGAGGCAGTACAAGAACAGCGTATTAAACTTAGGTGGGAGGCTATAGATATAGAGAATGATGCAATGACACAAGCCAAAATCAATAAGCAAAAATTTTATCCTGATACATTTAGCAACGGAGACACAAGGCGTCAATTACTTGCTAGAAGTAGATTTTTACTATTTAAACCAGAAAGCAAGTGGACTAAAGTTCAAACTCAGAGAGCAGAAATACTATTTGAACAATATCCTACAATTAAAGAAACATACTACTTAGCACAAAAACTATCGTTCATATTTGAAAACAATACAGATAAAGATGTTGCAAGAGCCAAATTAGCAAAGTGGTATAATGATGTTGAAGCGTCAGGATATAAAGCCTTTAATACAATCTCTAAATCAATATATCATCACTACGAAAACATTTTAAACTACTTCAATAACAGAA
>JAGLDM010000195.1 GCA_023145595.1 Flavobacteriaceae bacterium
TAAGAGGTGTCAGAAATAAAGAGTTCTTTCTTTTTAGATTAACTCAAATCTATGCATAGTCCCCAACAATTGATCTTGACCCTTTTTTTGTGTAACGCTATTTCAAGGCGAGACAAAAACAACACAAAAACAGGCTTCCAAAAATTGGAAGCCTGTTTTTGTGTTGAAAACAAGTAGTTATTAACTACGTGTTACTCTGCTTCAGCAGCACCTTCAGCCTCCTCTTTTACGGCTTTTTGTTCTACAGCTTGAGCTTGAATTGTGTCTGAAACCTCAGTAGCAGCAACAACCTCTTCAACAGCAACTTCTTCAACAACAACTTCTTCAACAACTTTCTTTTCTTCTTTACAAGAAACAGCAATTAAACTTACAAGTGCAATTGTTAATAATCCTTTTAATAATTTCATGATATTAGGGTTTAGTTAAAATTAATTTGCTACAAATGTATTAAAATTAAGCTAAATTAACACGCGTTTTTAAAAGTTATTATTACATTGGTTTTGTATCCAGGGCAAACTCATACTTTTTTAATTGAATTATTTGCAATAAATAACTGATTAACAGCCTGTTAAGTTGTTTTTTTATTCATATATTATACTGACAACTAGTGATTTAACTCGATAAATGATTAAAAATACTACTAGTTGCAAGCTGGTAGTATTTGATTTCCGCCTATAAGACGGCTAAATCTACTTATGAAAAAGATAATCCCATTATTAGCCAGTGTATTTCTTCTTTTTTCTTGTGCTAAAGAAATGAAAAATAAATCGGCACCAATTAAAATATTCCGATGAACGAGCATGCCATTCCAACATTACCAGGTGTAGCCTCTGCAAATTCCGTAATAGGAGGAGCGCATTATATCTGTCCGAAAAACTGTGTTGGAGGTACTGGAACATCCGCAGGAAAATGCCCAGTTTACGAAACAGAAATGGCGCATAATCAAGATTTTCATGCAACCAATAACACTACACCTTCTACTCCAACTAACCCAAGTCCTGCAACAAGTTCTGGTGATTTACCAAATGCAAATGGCCAATATCATTATACCTGTACTAAAGGCTGTACTGGCGGAAAGGGAGGTGCTGGAAATTGTGATAGTTGGGGTAGTGTTTTGGAACACAATACCGCATTTCATAGTTAATTATTCAACCCAATGCAACACATCTTTAATTACAGACCAACGCGGCTCTACTAAATGAGCACCTTTTCCTTCTATCCAATAATCAAAAAGTTTATTGATTGTTCCATCTTTTTCTTTCAACTGTAGCCACGTATTTACAAACAAAATCCAACTATCGTCTTTAACAATAGGATACGTAGACGGCAATTTAATCATGTTTGGTTGCAGAACAGAAACATTAAAAGAAGGGTAAATAATGGTCCATGCCGACCCCGCTTCCGCAGAAAACAATAAAGCATCCATTCCTTCAATTTCACCTTTAAAATAAGGTCTTGGAGAATCTAACTTTATTAACTCCACATTAGGCAACAACTGCTTTATTTTTGACTTAAAGTAAGAATTCATATAGCCTATTTTCAAATCCTTTTGATTAAGAATAGATTCTTTAGAACTAAACAATTCCCTGTTATGATCTGGTACAACAAAAGCAAGTGTTTGATCCGTATGAGAATTAGTTAAAGAATAACTTTCAAGTCCACGTGTGGTAGAAACCGACCCAGACATAACAATATCTATTTGACCTGTTCGTAACATTTTTGTCATTTCACTTCTATTCACCCGATAAAATTCGGGAACAACATTCAACTCTTCGGCTAATAAATATGCCATCTCAATATCAAACCCTACAAGTTCGGCATTGTCATTTTTAAATGCATAAGGCAAACTATTATAAAAATAACCAACCCTTAACACCCCTCTATTCCGAATAGTCCTTATCTGATTTGAACTTCTATACTGTACGGAGTCCGCCTTTAAAACTGCTAATTTCTTAATGGTACCTTTTTTATAATCTTTCTCCAATTTCATTTCAACAAAACTCTCATATTGCTCACTTTTCCCTAAAGTATAAGTAAGATATACTCGTGTAAGCATAATTGTTACGATTGTGATTCCGATTCCTACAACAATCCCTCTACTGAGTTTAGCCCAAGAAATATTTAATCCCCCAAGTGTTAATTTAATGGAGATTAACGTCAGAGCAATTAAATGTATGGCTCCTAAAACCACTCGAATACGGTCTGTATAAACACTTGAAATAACAAACAATTGAAACATTTCTTGAGGTAATTTAAATAGGTCTAGCAAAAATGGAATTCCGATAATAGGCGCCACAAAACTACTCAGTGATGTTGCTCCTATAAAGGTTGCTGTCTCAATAAGGCTAAAAGAATTCCCCATATACCAAGCGGTAAATGGAACAAAAATAAATATCACAAATGTTCCTAAATTAGGAAATGGATATGCCAAAGGCATCATAATTTCGGTCATCGCCAATGATTCTTCTGAAGTGTCTTTTTGCTTCTTCATCAAATCTTTTACATTCTCTATTAATTGAGGTAAAACAACAATAATTTTCCCTGTTGCAAAAATAGTAAGTAAGGTGCTTTTTGTCGCTTCAAAAAGTTCTTTGGGTTTTATACCTGTTGTTGCTGAAATCAGTAGAGGTAGCCAATAAAAACCTAACAAGAGAACGGCAATCGTATAAATAATAATATACGCATGAAGTCGTTGAATTTCTTCAAAAGACATGGTTCCTGCATTGTAAGCCGCAATTGCAAAAACACCGTATGGGGTCATCTTAATGACCATTTTATTTATATGATTTAGGGCTTCTCCAATAACATCCATTCCTTCAAGCAACCCTTTTTTGTTCTCAACCTTACTTAAACCTATACCCAAAAATATACTGAATAGAACAACTGCTGGCACCACATTGTTTGACATCGACCCAAATGGATTCGAAGGAATATAAAGTTCTAAAAAATTAAGTGGTTCTTCAACAGCCACTATTGATGGACTAAAAAATGACGAGGATACCCAAGTTGGTAATGCCAAAGGCAAGACTAATAATGCCACAACTCCAATTCCTAAAAGTAATAACAGCACTTTCAGGCCATTTACGACCATCACTTTTCCATCTTCAAGAGACATGCGTCCCAAATTAGAAATTATAGAAACCATGATATAAGGAAGAACTGTCATTTGTAGCAACCCTACAAAACCATCGCCTATAACCTCAAAAAAACTACAATATTCTCCAAAAAATAGGCCAATTATGATTCCGAATAAAAGACCAATTATAATTTTTGTTGACAAACTCATAGTTTCAAATTTGCCATAAATTTAATCTAAATAAGCAGAAAATGAAAAATTGTAAACAAAGAAACTGAAATTTACCCCTCAGAAAATATAAATCCTACGAGATCATCTTTATTTAAATTTCAGAATGAAATCATTCACCCTTTTTATTCATTTTATAGATGAGGTAAATAAAACCGACTACGAAATGCAGTATTATAATACCTGCTACAATATATATCCCTGTATTTGAATCTCCTCGCATAGTTTCTGATTTTGCATAAAAATAAAAAGTCTGCCAATTAAATATTGTTACATTTCAATAATGGTAAACTCCAAATCTAAAGGCCTTAAAGCCTCTTTTAACTTCGGAATTAATTCATCTCCATATTCCAGATAATGTTCAGAAAAATTGGTGTTACGCTCTTGTAATCTCTGTAAAGGGAATATTTCATCTTGCAACTCTTTAATCCGAATTGTTAAATCTTGGTATTTTTTGCGTTCTGCTTTTAACAAACGTTTTTCTAAATTATCAAGACCATTTAATTGCTTTTGTTTTTGTGCTTTTACCGCTCCGATAAATGATTTGTCGGTCTGTTCTGCAATCTTTTCTAACGATTCAAAATGTGTTTCAATTTGCTTTCGTTGATCCGAAAAATCGATAATCAATTTAGAATGTTCTGTTATTTTTTTATTGACTAAATCTTGTTGTTTCAAAAATAGTTCTTCAACAGTAATATTAAGTTTCTTTAATTTTTTAGATTGATTTTTTGATATCAGCACTACTGAATTTCGAAGTAATAATATCGGAAAAGGGATATTTACAGTCTCAAAATAAGATTTTAACTCAAACCAGTAGGCTAGCTCTCCTCCTCCTCCGATGTAGCATAAGTTGGGTAAAATTACTTCTTGATATAGCGGTCTTAAAATCACATTCGGGCTAAATCGCTCTGGGTGTAATTTTAACTCATACTGCAATTCATCTAAATTAAACTCTATATCAGTATTATTTATTTTATAAAGACCATCAACAAGAACAATACGTTCTCGCAAATCATCTATCAGGTAAAATAAATTTATTTCACGAGGATTCACCTGAACTTTATAATTCTGTTCTAACGACTTTATAGTTTTATTTACTTTTTTGAATGCGGTATGATTGAATAATTCATCTTCAACAAACGGCGTAAACAATCGTTTTAAATCAACATCATCTCCATCAACAATTACTAAGCCATAAGTTCCAAAAAGTTCATTCGCCAAATAACGCGTAGCATCCGCTAAATTATCATGTTCTAAATATGATTTCTGAAAAAGATCTTTCATTTTTTTTGCATGGTCACTATCTCCCAATAAATTAGAAAATTCTTCCATTGCAAATTCCAGTCCTTCTGTAGATAAGCGACCTACCCCACCACCATATACTTTATTCCAATTAACTTTCTTTCCTTTAAAATTAAAATACTGAATTTCTTCAAAATCGTGATCTTCTGTCGCCATCCAATAGATTGGGACAAAATTATTCTTGGGGAATTTTATGGATAATTCCTCTACTAAATTAATAGCCGAAATAATTTTATACAAAAAGTAGAGCGGCCCTGTAAACAAATTTAATTGATGTCCGGTTGTAACTGTAAACGTATTTTCTTTTGATAATGACTCAATATTTACAGCCGTTAATTCTGATGTTTTAGAATTGCTGTATTGATTCTTTAAGGAAGCTACTAAACATTTTCGTTTCTCGATGTCATTCTGAACATTGTGAAGAATCTCTTCGTTTTTATTTGAGATTCCTCGTCGTCCTTCGGAACTCTGTCGGAATGACACTTCGTTTCTTAATTTGATTTGCTTTTC
>JAGLDM010000196.1 GCA_023145595.1 Flavobacteriaceae bacterium
TAATTGATGAAGAAATTTCGCTATTAATTGAAACTCAATATCAACGTGCTATTGATGTTATCAACGAAAATAAAGATAAACTTACTGAGTTGGCAGAACAACTACTTGAAAAAGAAGTTATTTTTAGCGAAGATTTGGTAAAGATTTTTGGAGAAAGGGCAGGCGCTAAGCACACAATCGAGGAGCCTGTTAAATCTGCATTAAGCAAACCTAAGGCAAAGGCAAAAGCAAAACCTAAAACTAAGAAGTTAGATGACTAACTTAATTTATTCAACTGGAGTAGCATATCTTGCTGAATTGCTTAAACAAGTTCTGTCTGATAACGGTATCGAATCACGTATTAACAACAATCAAGACTCTACATATTTATTTGGTGACATTAGTATATATGTTGGAGATAATGATTTAGAGAAAGCCAAAACATTAACCCAGGATTTCATAAATAATACAAAAATTGAATAATTTTTTAAAAAGAACAATAACTGGTAGCCTTTTTGTGGGAATTACAACGAGCTTAATTCTTGTAAATGTATGGACTTTTCTTGCTTTTACACTAAGTTTAGTTGGGTTACTTATTTATGAGTTTTTGCGCATTACGAAATCAAAGGAAATAAAACCAAACTTTTTTATATCTATTTTAGTTGGATTATGCTCAGTAGTGTTAGTGTTTTTTGGGCTGAGACATGAGTTTGAAGCCTATTATTATGGCTTATTGTTAATTCCTATATTTTTGTTATTTATTCAAGAATTATTTAGTAAAAATAAAAACCCAATAAGAAACATTTCTATTTCTGTATTGTCATTAGTTTACATCGTTGTTCCAATGATAATATCTATTCTTTTGGTTACAGGTAGTTCGTTTTCGTATCAGAATCAAACAGATGCTTTTTACCCAGAAATACTTATGGGAATTCTAATTCTTATTTGGACTTTTGAGAGTATGGCGTATAGTGTTGGAGTACCTCTAGGCAGACATCGACTATTCGAAAGAATATCTCCTAAAAAATCATGGGAGGGAACAATCGGGGGAGCTGTATTTACTTTAGCAGCAGGATACTTTTTGTGTTTGTTATTCCCAGTGATAAGCCAGATAGATTGGCTTATCATTTCAATTTTAGTCGTTATTTTTGGAACAATTGGCGATTTAATAGAATCTATGTTTAAAAGACAAGCTAATATTAAAGACAGCTCTAATTTAATTCCTGGTCATGGTGGTTTTTTAGATCGCTTTGATAGTGTTATCTTTGCAGCACCCTTTATTTTTATTTACTTATACTTTATCTAATATGTTTCACAAGGAAGGATTTAAAATTATAACTATTGCAACGATTATTTTATTAATTGCAATACTTAGTGCCGATGCTTATGTAGAACATGTTTGGTTGGTTAAAATAATTCAAACAACCTTTTTAGGAATGTTTATTTTAGTATTACAATTTTTTAGAAATCCAAAAAGAAATACTCCAATCAACAAACATCATATCATTGCCCCTGTTGATGGAAAAGTTGTTGTGATAGAAGAAGTTGAAGAACCTGAGTTTTTTAAAGACAAACGCTTACAAGTATCAATATTTATGTCGCCTTTAAACGTTCACATAACAAGATACCCTATAAGCGGCTCTGTGGTATATAGTAAATATCATCCTGGCAAATATTTGGTTGCGTGGCATCCAAAATCTTCTACAGAGAACGAACGAACTACAATAGTTATTGAGAATGATACCGTAGGTGAAATTTTATACAGACAAGTGGCAGGAGCAGCTGCAAGACGAATTGTAAATTACGCAAGAGAAGGTAAAACTGTAGTGCAAGGAACCGATGCTGGGTTTATTAAATTTGGCTCTCGTGTTGACATATACCTACCCCTAGGTACTAAAATTGAAGTTCAACTAAATCAAAGTGTTAAAGGCGGTGAAGAGGTTATTGCTTCATTTTAGTTAATCGCGTCTTATTAGAACTAGATTGTTTTATAAAAAACAAGAATATATTAAACTCACAAAAAAATACTTAAAATGAAAAACATCTTAAAATTCGGTCTATTATTATTCCTAAGTGTTGGCATCTTATCTTGTAAAAAAGAAATAAAAAAAGAAGTTGATGAAAACATTAACACCTATTCTTTAGACACAAATAGTGCTCTAATTGGATGGACAGCATATAAGACTACAGCAAAAAAACCAGTTAAAGGAGTATTTAAAAAAGTTACGGTCTCTACCAAACCTGCTAAAAGTGAAATTGATGCAATTAATGGTTCCGAATTCTCTATACCTGTAAGCAGTATTTTTTCTAATAATAAAAAACGCGATTCAAAACTTCAAAAATTCTTTTTTGATGTAATGGATAATACGTCGTTACTAACAGGTAAAATTGCAATAAAAGACAAATCTACGGGTAACTTAACAATTCTAATGAATGGCGTTTCTAAGAATCTGCCTTTTACTTTTACTTTAAGTGAAGGTCTGTTTACTTTAACAGGAACCATGAATTTAGATCAATGGAATGGTCAATCTGCGATTATAAGTCTTAACAAAGCCTGCCTCGAATTACATGCCGGTGCTGACGGAATTAGCAAAACATGGAATGATGTTCAAATTGACGCAAGCATCTCTATTGTTAAAAATTAAAATCTTTTGATAAACCAAAAAACCGTTTAGAAATACACTCTAAACGGTTTTTTTATGTTCTAAAATGGAATCTAATATTCCAATTTCTTTAAAATTGATAATTTCCCTTTCAGAAGGTCTAATTTAGACCCAATCTCATTGATTGAATTCCGTACATTTTTAAGTAACGGGTTATCATCTTTAGCATTGGAAAAGAAACTTATATTATTTTCTAATTGTTTTTGCTCTCTTATGAGTTCATCTATTTTTTTGCGTAAAAATATTTGTTCACCATCTAATTTTCGGTAATTATTTTGCGCAACCAAACTCTCCATTTGGTTTTTAAATTTGATTAATTCAATTTTAGAAGGATCTATAGATAGTTTTGAATATAGCCTATCTACTAACTTAGAAAATTTAGATTCTACATGACGCATACCGTGTGGCACCTTTCCTAAATCATGCCATTCAGCAACTATTTGATTAATAGTTTCCAATGCTAATTCTGCCGTATCATCAATTTTGGCTCTCACCTCATCGAGCATCGCCTTCTTTTTACTTAGAACCTCTTGCTCTTCTTTACTTCCAGAGTTTTTATATTCGTGATAACTATCAAAATATTGATTACATGCATTTTTAAATTGCTTCCAAATTTTATCAGAATATTTTCTTGGCACATGACCTATTTCTTTCCAATCTGCTTGAATTTTCTTCATTACTTCTGTAGCAGATTCCCATTCTTCACTTGTCTTTAATGCTTCTGCCTGGGCTATCAACTTCATTTTCATGTCCAAGTTTACTTGCTGAACACTTTTTAAGTCTTTATAGTATTTGTTTTTTTCAATATTAAATTTATGAGTAGCATCTTTAAATTTGTTCCATATTTTTTCATTATCCGATCTTGAGACTTTTCCAATTTTAAAAAATTGATTTCTTAAATCATCGATAATTTTTATACTTGACTGCCAATCTTTATGAGAAACATTTCCGGTAGGATCATAGGCGTCAATTTCCTCGATAATTACTTTTTTCTTCTCGGCATTCTCGTCATACTTACTTCTTAAATCTCTAAAATAATCGTGTCTTCTATCATGAATTTTCTTAGTTGCAGCACTAAATATATCCCACAATTCATCTCTTTTCTCTCTTGCAACAGGTCCCAAATCCTCTTTCCAAACTTTATGAATATCCTGTAATTTTTTGAAGGCTACATTTACATCTTTCTCAAGATCTAAAGCATCTACCCTAACCACTAACTTTAATTTCTCTTCAAGGTTGTGTTTAAAATCTAAATCTCTGTAGTCATTACTTAAATGTAGTAAATCATAAAAACGCTCAACATGGTGATGATACGTACGCCAAGTATCACTATATTTTTCCCTTACAACGGGCCCAATTTTCTTCCAACGCTCTTGCAGGTCTCTAAATTTAGAATACATAGTCTTAGAATCGGCATTTTCAATTAGGTCTTTTAATTGATCTATAACCTGAACTCGTAATTCTAAATTACCGCTTAATTCACTTTCTAAACTCTTATAATATTTAGTCCGTTCATCTTTAAATTCAGAAATTAATTTGTTGAATTTAATCTTGGATGGATTTGAGTAACTAAAGTCGATACTCTCTCCTTCATTTTCTAAAAAGGTAGCTTTTTTTTCCGCTAGCAATTTGGAGAATATTCCGCTAAAAGCAGATTTGATTGCGTTTACTTGATTGTTGATTTTATGAACTTCATTAGTTTGAATCAACTTTTCTAATTCTTCAACTAGAGATTCTAAGCTCATCGCTTCATAATTAACTTTCGCTTCTTCAACAATAGTTTCGTTCTTTTCAGACGCTTTTGCTAAATGGTCATCAATTTCATCAACCACCTCAGATTCTGACTTGTTTTCGGTCAAATCAGCATCTTCAACCTCTTCTTCAACAATAACTTTATTTTTTTCAGAAGTAATTTCTACCGCATTATCAATTGTATCAACTTTTATAGTTTTTTCGATTGATTCTTGTTCTATTTTATTTTCTTGTGTTGGTTCGCTATTCGCACCATCTTCTACTTTATCTTGAAGATTATCATTTTTTTCGTCTAACATCATAATAAATGTTTAAAGGTCAGTAATAAAAGTTTGTCAGTAAATCTAAAATTTACTCCAAACTACTCCCACAAAAATACTTAAAAAATTACTGTTGTGCATCATTATTCCAAATTTCCCACGATCGCTCTGCTTGCAATTCTAACATTTCAAGTCCGTTTTTAATTTGAGCACCTTTCTCTTCTCCATTAGCCAGAAATTTTGTTTTAGAAGGGTTATAGATCAAATCGAATAGATAGTGTTTATTTGTGATAAATTCATAAGGAATAGCAGGGGCTTTATCAATATTTGGATGAGTACCCACAGGAGAACAATTTAATAGTAGTTTATGAGATTCCATAAGTTCCTCACTCAAATCTGTATAACTAATTTCATTTTCTTTTGAAGGGTTTCTAGACACATATAAAAATTCAATTCCCAATTTATCAAGCACAAAAGCAACTGCCTTAGAAGCGCCACCTGTACCCAATATTAAGGCTTTCTTATGATGTTCTTTCAACTGTGGTTTCAATGAATTTTCAAATCCGAATGCATCGGTATTAAAACCAACCAATTCGTTATTATCCATCACCTTAATTGTATTTACTGCGCCAATCTTTTCGGCATCAGGATCAAGGCTATTTAAATATTTTATGATAGACTCTTTGTATGGTATTGTTACATTAAACCCGATAAACTCCTCCTCTCGTTGATAAATCAGAAAAGGGAATTCCATTATCTCAGGTATGTCAAAATTTTTATATGTTAACTCCTTCAAATTCAGTTTTTTGAATTTCTTCGAAAAATATCCTTCAGAAAAAGAATAGGATATATTCTTTCCAATCAATCCAAATTTAGTCCTATCACTCATTATTGTTGTTTCTTTTTATTGGTATAAAAATCTAAATATAATAAAATTCCTATTCCAAAAATTATAAATAAACATGCAATCCATGTTTCCTTGTTTGTCATATCCGGAATATATCTATGGTAATTTTCAATCACCTTACCCCCGTTTAGATTTCTAAGTAAATTACCGTTTTCATATTTATAAACCGCCTCTTTCCAAGGCCATACAATCCCAAGCGATCCTGTAATAAACCCAATGATTACAGCGGTTACAATCTGATTCCATCTTTTAAGCACATATCCTAAAATATGAGATATAAATACCAATCCAAATGCAGATCCCCCACTAAAAACCGTAATAATTTTCAAATAACGCATTCGCTCTTCACTATGAATAAATGCAAAGTCTCCAACAAAAACATCAAGGATTGTTTTATAAAACATGGTCACCGAATCTACTAATAGCAAGACGTAATTTCCCATTAAAATTAGAATAAATGACCCTGAAAGCCCGGGCAAAGTCATACCAGAGACCCCTATTATTCCACATAAAAAGACAAACCATAGATTATCATTCTCTCTAGCTGGACTCATAAAACTAATAGCGACCCCTACAGAAACTCCTATAATAATTGAGATGACACTTTTTGTAGACCAATCATTTAAGTCTTTAGATATATAGAATATGGAGCCGATAATCATTCCGAAGAAGAAACTCCAAACATACAATTCGTAGTTCCTAATTAAAAAATCTAATACTAAAGAAACACTAAAGTAGCTAAACATACTACCTCCCATCACAAGTATTAAAAACTGAGCATTGATATATTTATAAAATAATTTGAAATGACCAGAAAAAAGTAATTTAAATGCTTTTAGGTTAATCTTTTGAAATGAGTATATCAATTCCTCATAGAAATCTAAAACAAAAGCAACCGTTCCTCCTGAAACACCAGGAACTTTGTTTGCTGTCCCCATGCCTAATCCCTTTAGAAAAAGAAACACTTTAGTTTTAAACGATCTAGTTTTACTCATTTTTTACTGCAATACGTTCTAAAATTAAGATAAAAACAAATCCGACAACCGCTAAAACTATGGCTCCCATCAGCTGACTATCTCCAGAAAAATCAAAAGGAGAAATACTTTGTTCATTTAGTGGAACTTTGATTCCGTGCGAATTTATACGCCAAGTTAAGGTCTCTTTCCACGGCCAAATTTTGTTTAAAGAACCTAAAACGAATCCTGTTAAAACGGCTAAAGTCAAATCTTTGTATGAACTAAACAACCATTTTAATATTTTAGAAAAACTTAATAAACCAACGATGGCACCTGCAGCAACGATAACTAATATTTTAATGTCTTTATTATGAATCGCATCTAAAACAGGTTTATACGCACCTAGTAAAACAAGGATAAATGCTCCAGATATTCCGGGCAAAATCATAGCACAAATTGCTAAAGCACCTGCAATAAACAAGTACAACGAAGATGTGTTTTCAGAAATTAAAGGCTGTAATGTGGTAATATAATAAGCCAAAACAGCTCCTAAAAGCAACAATACCACCGCCAAAATTGACCATTTTACAATCTGCTTTCCAATATACAAGATACTTGCTAATACCAATCCGAAAAAGAAAGACCACAACAAAACAGGCTCGTTCATTAATAACCACGAAATTCCTTTTGCCAAAGAAACAACGCTAATCCCAATTCCGAGAAGTAAAGCTGCAAGAAAATTACCATTAACCTTACGCCAAACAGCCTTAATTCCTTCAGTTTTTAAAACAGCAATTAATTGAAAATTTACGCTACTAATAGAACTTAACAATTCCTCATAAATCCCAGATATAAATGCAATGGTTCCGCCTGAAACTCCAGGCACCACATCTGCCGCTCCCATAGCCATTCCTTTCAATGTTATGACCGCATAATCTTTTAATTTTCTTGATTGCATACTTTATTTTTGAGAAATACAAATGTACAGTTTTCTAATAAAGTAAATCCTTTAAAAGTAAGCATAAAAATAAAGGGGAGATTTACAGCAAACGACAATCTATTTGCGTCTTTTTTATACTTAAAAAGACAACTAAATAGATTTAATATGAGAAGAAATCAAAGTGTTTACAAGTTCTAGTGCAAAAACTGCAGGAAACATTTCTTTAACGACTGCGTGGTATTCATAATCTGTTTTCAATGCAGCCTTTAAATAATTTTCTCCGCTTTCACCTTCTTCAAGAATAAAATAGATACATGCTAATCGATATTCAATTTCTGCCTGATTTGGATACAACCTGTCTGCTTTAATCAGAATTTTTGAAGCATTTTCAAATTCACCTATAAGGTTTAAAACATCAGACAAACCAATATAAATATCTAAGGTGTCATCTCCCAGCTCTATACATTTCTGAAATGCCGTTGCAACCTCTTCAAAGAAATCGAGTTTTAAGTTAATTTCTGCATAAACCCTCCAAAAAAGAGTGTTAGATGCGTCAATGCCAATTGCTTTATTTATGTAATATAGTGCTTTATGATAACGTTTATCATCACAATAATTATTCGTTAAAGCAATCCATGCCTTATCGAATAACGGATCTTCTTTTACCGTTAATTTAAAATATTTTAAAGCAAGGTCTTTTTCACCAATTTTATGATAGCACTCACCTATTCTATAATAAGCAAATGCGGTAGGGTCATCTAATTCTATAGTGATTAAATAATTTTCAATTGCCTCAGAATAATTCGATAATTTCTCTAAAGTTTTCGCTTTTTCTAAAAAAGCCCCTACAAAACCTTCATCAATAAGAACGGTATAATCAAACGCTCGTAATGCTTTTTCATATTCTTCCAGAATAAAATACTGTCTTCCTAATTGGTGCCAGGCTACTTCTGAATATGGATCTTTATCTATAAAGTCATTGAGGTAATTAATTGCTTCAGTATGTTTATTTTCCATATCAAAACAATAAATAACGTTATATAAAGACGAATAATCCTCAAAATCTACTTCTAAACATTTTGCAAAATTCAATCTTGCATTTTCAAATTCATCCAAATACAAATATTCAACACCAATCATTGCAAGAATATCGGCCTTCTCATCAGCATAAGCCAATGCCGTTTTTAAGTAATTTATAGCCTCTTTATGCTCCTTTTTTCTAGAAAATATGGTAGCCTTTTGAACATAAATTTCTTCGTTATTTGGTTCAATTGCATTCAATTCTGATAAAATTTTATCAGCCTCAATTAACCTATCTTCATAAATTAACAATTCAGACCCTAACAATCTCAACATCACAGAACTTGGATGTTGATCCAATCCTAATTTAATTGCCTTATGCGCTAATGATTGGCGACCATTATCTAGATAAAATTGAATAATCCCTTCGAATTCTGTGGAATCAAAAAAGTAAACATTATTCGTCTTCAACATTGATTCGAATTTCGAAATAAATATTTTTTGATTTTGATCGGGACTATAAGGCATATATTAGGTCTATACTTATATTATAAAAGTAATAAAGAGACATGTATGTCTAATAAATTTGTCTATTTCTTTTTAACAATTTAATTAACAATATGTATATTTGTACTCCGAATAGTGTTTGGAATAAAGCCTTATGAGTAGAAAAATATTACTTAACTCAACAGAAATTCACATCATATTGCATAGATTGGCGTGTCAATTAATTGAAAACCACAACGATTTCTCCAATACCGTATTAATTGGAATACAGCCAAGAGGTATCTTTTTGGCAAATAGATTGACCCATATTTTAAAGGAAGAATATGGTTATGAAAATATTGAAACGGGACAATTAGACATCACTTTTTACAGAGATGATTTTAGACGTAGAGACGCACCTGTTGAAGCCAACAAAACAGAAATAAATTGTATTCTTGAAAACAAAAACATTGTCTTTATTGATGATGTGCTTTATTCTGGCAGAAGTATTCGTGCGGCATTATCTGCAATTGAATCCTTTGGAAGACCTAATATTATTGAATTACTCGTGCTAATAGATCGCAGATTTAGCAGGCATTTACCCATTCAACCAAATTATAAAGGGAGACAGATTGATGCTATTAATAATGAAAAAGTAATCGTGAACTGGAAAGAGAATGATGGTCAAGATACTATTTACCTAATAAATAACAATTGAAATGAGTCAATTAAGTGTAGAGCATTTACTCGGAATTAAATATCTTACTCAAGAAGATATCACTCTTATTTTCAACACTGCAGATCATTTTAAGGAAGTCATTAATAGACCTATAAAAAAGGTGCCTTCACTGCGAGATATAACCATTGCTAATTTATTTTTTGAGAACAGTACGCGTACTAAACTTTCATTTGAATTGGCAGAAAAGCGTTTATCCGCAGATATTATTAATTTTTCTGCCGGACAATCTTCTGTAAAAAAAGGAGAAACCTTAATTGATACCGTTAACAATATTTTATCAATGAAAGTTGATATTGTTGTAATGAGACACCCAAATGTTGGTGCAGGCGTATTTCTTTCGCAACATGTAGATGCAAAAATAATTAATGCTGGTGATGGCACTCATGAACACCCAACACAAGCACTATTAGACACCTATTCTATTAGGGAGGAATTAGGTTCTGTAAAAGGAAAAAAAGTAGTCATTGTTGGTGATATATTACATTCAAGAGTTGCTTTATCTAACATTTTCGCCTTAAAACTACAAGGAGCTGAAGTTAAAGTATGCGGCCCAACAACTTTAATTCCTAAATACATCACAAGCCTTGGAGTTGAAGTAGAAACCAACTTACAAAAAGCCTTAAATTGGTGTGATGTTGCCAATGTATTACGCGTACAGCACGAACGCATGGATGTAAAATACTTCCCTTCTACAAGAGAATATACACAACTATTTGGAATCAATAAGCAAATTTTAGATTCGCTCGATAAAAAAATAGTAATCATGCACCCAGGACCAATCAACAGAGGTGTTGAAATGACGAGTGATGTTGCAGATTCCGATCAATCCATCATATTAAATCAGGTAGAAAATGGAGTTGCTATTAGAATGGCAATAATCTATTTATTGGCACAACAAATTAAACGATAAAAATAATGATCATCGTTAAAAACGAAACACATACTCTTATTACCCCAAATGAAAAAGATGTTTCTGTTTTTTTAGATACTTTCAAAAAGCAACTAAAAAACTTAAAGAATGAACATCTTATTCTTAATTTTTTAGAAAACATTAACACTTCTTTACAAGATATATTACTATTTTTGGATACCGCTACTGATTGTCGTGAAAAAGGCACCTCTTTCGTGATCGTTTGTACAGGGGTTGAAATTGATGATATTCCGGATGAAATAAGCGTTACCCCGACCTTACACGAAGCATTGGATATATTAGAAATGGACATCATAGAACGTGATTTGTTAAATTTTTAAATAGTAAATATTGATGGGGAAATTACTTTTAATCTTTATTTTAAGTTTAAGTTCAATTATTGCTGTTAATTCTCAGAATCCTAATTCTGCTAAGAAACAAGCAACTAATTTTAAAAACCTACGCGCTTTTCCGAATCCTTTTGTGGCTGAAACAACAATTTACTTTCATAGTAGCACAAACAAACCTGCTCTTTTAGTTGTTAAAACCCTATTAGGAAATACCGTTTATTCTAAAAAAGTTTCTGCTTACAAAGGCGAAAACAACTTCATTTTTCATAAAGGTAATTTAAAATACGGAATGTATATTTACACCATACAGACAACTTCAGAATCTATTTCAAAAAGACTTGTTATCAGATGAGTTTAAAACTCACAATTTTAGGCTGTCATAGTGCAACTCCAAGAGAGTCTGCACATCCAACTTCTCAATTATTAGAAATTAAAAATCATACTTTTTTAATTGATTGTGGCGAAGGCACACAAGTACAATTAAGAAAATACAAAATCAAATTCTCGAAAATAAAACACATCTTTATTTCACATTTACACGGCGATCATGTTTTTGGGCTCATCGGATTAATTTCAACCTTTCGTTTATTGAATAGAGAAACTGAAATTACAGTGCATGGACCAAAAGGTATCAAAGAATTTATAGTAACACAATTACGCCTTTCAGAATCCTATGCTGGGTATCCCATAAAATTTCATGAATTATCTTCTAAAAAGAGTGAATTGATTTTTGAGGATAAAAAGGTGGCAGTTTATACAATTCCGCTTTCACATCGAATTTACACCAACGGTTTTATGTTTTGTGAAAAATTGGGAGAACGCAATTTAAACATGACTGAAATTAATAAACATTCAGGAATTGAAATTTGCGATTATCAGAATTTAAAAAACGGCAAAGATTTTAAATTGGAGAATGGAAATATTATTAAAAATTCTAGCCTAACCCATGCACCAACCAAACCGCTGAGTTATGCCTTTTGCAGCGACACCTCCTATAATGAATCTATTATCCCAATAATAAATAAAGTAAATCTTCTATACCACGAGGCCACCTTTTTAAATGACAAAATCGACTTAGCAAAAACCACAAAACATAGTACTGCTGAACAGGCAGCAACTATTGCTAAAAAATCAGAAGTAAATGAACTAATTATTGGACATTATTCTAGCCGTTACAAATCTACTGATGATTTCCTCAAAGAAGCCCAAGCCGTTTTTAAGAATACACAATTAGCTAAAGAGGGGAAAATAGTTACAATCAATTAACGGTTTCTTTATTAGAATTTTATTCCAAATCAAACTACTACAAAAGTCAAAATTTGGCTATTTTATTTTGTCAGATAGAGATTTATAACTTCAATCCTGTCATCTTGTCACTCTAACTCTTTTGGTATTTTTTTTGACTACTGATTTATATATAAATTATAAAACACAAATACTATGGCGACAGGAAACATTAATGTAACTGCAGAAAATATTTTCCCAATAATCAAAAAATTCTTGTACTCTGATCATGAGATCTTTTTACGTGAATTAATTTCAAATGCAACAGATGCTACTCTAAAACTAAAACATTTATCAACTTTAGGTGAAGCAAAGGGTGACATTGGAGCCCCAATAATTGAAATAATTGTTGATAAGAAAAACAAACAGATTAAAATTATTGATCAAGGGGTTGGAATGACAAGCGAAGAGGTTGAGAAATACATCAATCAAATAGCGTTTTCTGGTGCTGAAGAATTTGTAGAAAAATACAAAGATGCAGACACTGGAATTATCGGACACTTCGGACTTGGATTCTATTCATCATTTATGGTGGCTGAAAGGGTTGAAATACTCACTAAATCATTTAAAGAAGACAGTAAGGCTGTACGTTGGGAATGTGATGGAAGCCCGCAATACACCCTAGAAGAAACTGACAGAACAGCGAGAGGAACAGAAATTATTTTACATATTGATGACGATTCTACCGCGTTTTTAGAAGACTCTAAAATCAAAGAGTTATTAGCCAAGTATAATAAGTTTATGCCTATTCCAATTAAATTTGGAACAAAAGAAATTGACGATCCTGCACATACTCCAGAAACAACTAAAGACAAAGATGGAAAAGAAACAACGGAGCCTCAACAAAAAATAACGGTTGATGCTATTATCAACAACCCTACTCCGGCTTGGACAAAACAACCAAGTGAGTTAAAAGATGAAGATTATAAATCGTTCTATCATGAATTGTATCCAATGCAGTTTGAAGAGCCTTTATTCAACATTCACTTAAATGTAGATTACCCTTTTAACCTAACTGGTATTCTATATTTTCCGAAAATCAGCAAGAATATTGACCCACAAAAGGACAAAATTCAACTGTATCAAAACCAAGTATTTGTTACAGATAATGTAGAAGGTATTGTTCCTGATTTTTTACAGATGTTACGCGGTGTAATTGATTCACCAGACATTCCGTTAAACGTGTCACGTAGTTATTTACAGGCTGATGGTGCCGTTAAAAAGATATCTAGTTACATCACTAAAAAGGTGGCTGACAAATTAGCCAATCTGTTCAAAAATGACAGAAAGTCTTTTGAAGAAAAATGGGAAGATATCAAGATTATTATTGAATACGGAATGCTTTCAGAAGAAAAATTCTTTGACAAAGCAGGTAAATTTGCCTTGTATCCAACAGTAGATGGCGCTCATTATATTTGGGATGAATTGATAGAAAAAATCAAAGACAACCAAACTGATAAAGATGATAAAACGGTAATTTTATATGCTTCGGATGCCAAAGCACAGCACAGTTTTATTCAAGATGCAAAAGAAAAAGGTTACGAAGTATTGCTACTTGATTCTCCTATCATATCGCATTTAATTCAGAAATTAGAAACGAGCAAAGAAAACATCTCTTTTGTACGTGTTGACGGTGACCATATTGATAATTTAATTAAGAAAGACGATACAAAGATTTCTAAACTTTCTGAAGACGAACAAGCGACTTTAAAAACTGTATTAGAATCTAATATTCCGAAAGAAACCTACACTATTCAATTAGAGCCTATGGATTCTAGTGCAAATCCATTTATTATTACGCAACCAGAATTTATGCGTCGTATGAAAGAAATGCAAGCCACAGGTGGCGGCGGAATGATGGGAATGGGTAATTTCCCAGACATGTATAATTTGGTAGTAAATACCAATAACGAATTAATCGGAGAGATTCTGAATACCAAAACCGATAAAAAACAAGAGCGTTTAATTAAACAAACATTTGATTTGGCAAAATTATCTCAAAACCTATTGCATGGTGAGGAGTTAACCAACTTCATTAAACGTAGTTATGAGTTAATCAAATAACTTGTGAATTTTATACAATAGAGGTTATGCAAAGCCCGTTTCAATTAAACGAAACGGGCTTTTTAGTATTAATATTCTCTTAAAAAAAACAGAAACCAATTAGTTAGCCCACTTATTATTTCAACTTTGAATATCAACTTAATAAGATTAATTCTGTACAAAAAACTCAAACAGATGAACCACATCTCATAAAATACTCGATATTTGCAATCTTTAAAACACAAAAAACTACAATGACAAAAAATATCCTTTTAGCCGCAATTATTACTTTGATTGTTTTTTCTTGTACTCCTGATAAAAAAGAAGGCTCCATGGTTGTTGAAGGAAATATACAAGGAATGAAGAAAGGAATGCTTTATCTTCAAAAAGTTGAAGAAGGCTTACTCGTATCTGTTGATTCTACCTTCTTAAACGGAATAAGCAACTACAGATTGGTTGATAATATTGAAGGTCCAGAATTATATTATTTAACATTAGACCAGTTAAAATACGGTAAAATTGACTTTTTTGGAGAAGAAGGATATATCACGATCAATACTAAATTAGAAAAATTTGAAACTGCTGCCGAAATATCAGGTTCAGAATCGAACGAATTGTTAGAAGAATATTTCGATATGGCAAAGCAATTTGACGGGAGACAATTAGAGATTTTTAAAGAAAATTTTGACGCCCAGAAAGCGAATGACATCGAAAGAACAGAAGAGTTAGCAGCGGAATCGAAACGTTTGACAAAAAACAAAATTAGATACACTGCTAGTTTTACAATGCGAAATCCTGATAGTGAAGTTGCTCCATTTATAGTCTTAACAGAGTTGAGCGATGCGCATATTACACTTTTAGATACGCTTAACAATTCTTTATCAAAATCAATTAAAGATTCGAAATACGGAGTTGCTTTAGATACTTACATCAAGGGAATTAAAGAAAGTGATATTGAGTTGAATTAATTCTTAACTTTCACACTCCATTCATATTCAAAAGTAGAAACTATTTCTCCTTGCTCATCAATTCCAGAAGAAACCATCTTAACTGTTTGGCCTTCTCCTGTTTTAATTGTTTTTGTAATCGCTGCTTTTATCTTTTGTCCATCAACACACGAAAATAGTATTTTACCTTTTGCTTTCTTTGTAAAAGTACCTGTTTGATGTGTTACCAACATAGAAATTCTTTTGCCACAACTAGCAATTTCTTTCATCACTAAAATACCGGTAGCCAACTCCGATGCCATTCCTTGTGTAGCCCAATACATTGATTTAAATGGATTTTGATTGATCCAACGATGTTTTACTACGACCAATACCTCTTCATCTTCAATAGATTTTACACGCACCCCAGAAATATATGCCGATGGTAATTTGGTCATTAAAAACAGATTCAACTTAGACGGTGTAAACTTCATAGATAGATGTTATTCAATTACTTCCAAAATATGGAAAAAAATCACTTGATGCAATAATACATATAAATCCGTTATAAGCATTGATAAAACAACGTATTTATACTGGAATAATATTTTATACAAATGTTAAAATATGTTAAATTTTAGTACTATGCCTTGCATACTACCTTCTTTTATCCATATCTTTGCATAGACAATTAAAAGGTTGTACCATTATGAGAACAAATAAAGACAATAGCAATGCATTTTTAATCCACATTTCGGCAATGGTTGGATACTTTTTTCCGATGGGTGGAATTATTGCTCCAGTAATTTTTTGGCAGGTAAAAAAAGATGAAAGTCAGTTTTTAGATGAGCACGGAAAAGAAGCTGTTAACTTTAACTTGAGTTTCTTTTTATACAGTTTCATATTAGGCTTAACATTCATCCCCCTTTTTATCAGAAACTTGATGAGTATCATTTCACAATCAGATCAAATGCATAATAATTTTAATTTTGAATTCCCATTTATGTTTGGTTTTTTAGGCGGAATAACATTATTAGGGACATTAAGTTTGATTCGATTTACCCTTATCATACTTGCTGCAATCAAAGCAAGCAAAGGAGAAAATTATAAGTATCCTTTTACTATAAAATTTATTAAATAATCCATCACTCACGAAACGAGCATGTTAAATTTTTTATCAGCCAAGATAATAATTAGTAGCGAACAGCATGTGATCATTCAAAAACAATAAATAGAAACACATGAAGATTGAAAACACAAAAGCACAAATGCGCAAAGGAGTTTTGGAGTTCTGCATCCTTTCTATATTACAGAATGGCGATGCGTACACTTCAGAAATTCTGGTCCAGCTGAAAGATGCTAAGATGCTTGTAGTAGAGGGTACAGTTTACCCTTTGCTAACAAGATTGAAAAATGCTGGACTTTTGACCTATCGTTGGGAAGAATCTACTTCTGGACCTCCACGGAAATATTATCAACTAACAGAAAAAGGGGAAGAATCCCTTGATTTTTTAAAAAACAGTTGGACTAAACTTACACAAGCTGTAGATCATATTATTAATG